>NZ_RAWR01000347.1:0-6703 GCF_003986945.1 Corallococcus sp. AB018
TTTCCGTTGGGTGGGGGCAGGCGCGAAACCGGAGGGCCATCACGGCCGCCGGGCGCCACCCATCAGGAGCAACCCCATGTCACCGTCCCCACGCCTTCGTTCCGTGGCCCGGCTCACCGCCGTGGCCTTCACCACCCTGGGCCTCAGCGCGACCGCGCAGACGTATGCCTTCCCCGGCAGCAGCGCGGACCTGCCCGAGGGCAGCCACTGGTGGATCTCCAGCGACCACGGCGGCACGCACAACCGCGACCTGAGCGCCGTGCGCTTCGACGACGACGAGAAGCGTTTCACCCGCGTGAAGATTCCCTTCGCGGACTACGCGGCCAACCCGCGCAACGCCGACTGGGTCATCTACGGGCTGCCCGTCTCCGCCATCGCGGATGGCGAGGTGCTCACCTGTTGGCGCAACGCCCCGGAGGGCCTCAAGCCGGCGGTGTACGGCGGTGACGACGTGCCCCATCCGGGCCGCACCTCCAACCCGCTGCGCATCCCGCGCTCGGGCAACCACGTGAACATCCGCACGGACGACGGGAAGATCATCCTCTACGCGCACCTGCAGCCCGGGAGCGTCCCGGAGGAGCTCTGTCCCTTCAACGCCACCTACGTGGCGGACGCGGAGGACCGCGTGGGAGACCTGCCCCGGGAGGTGATTGTCCCCGCGGCGCAGCGGGTGCGCGTGAAGCGCGGGCAGTTCGTGGGCCGCGTGGGCAGCTCCGGCGCTTCGTCGAATCCCCACCTGCACGTGCACCTGCAGCCCATGACGGGCGCGACGACGCTGGGCACGTCCCTGCCGCTGACCTACTCGCAGGCGTGGCAGAAGAACGGCGCGGTGGCGTACGACTCGTCGCTCGACTTCGTCCCGCTCCAGAACGAGGCGCTCGACCTGTTCCCCCAGGCCATCCACCCGGATCCGCTGCTGCGCCGGGGCGACATCACCGGGGACCCGGTGCTGGAGGTGGCGACGGCGGCCTCGGGCGGCATGGTGGTGACGGCCACTCGGGACGTGACGGGGCGGCTGGCGCTGGGGTCGTGGCAGCTGGCGGGGGACGGCACCTTCACGAAGCTGCATGACGCCGCCGCGGGCGCGGCCAGCTCCATCGCCATGGTCCACCCTCACAACAGCACCACCCGCGACGTGGTGACGGCGCTGCGGGATGGGGATGGGAAGCTCAAGATCATCGCCTGGCGGGTCGCGGCGAACGGCTCCATCGAGCGCAAGGGCGATGCCGGCGGCGACGCGGACGCGACGGAGATCAACCTCGCCACCTTCCCGCAGGGGCTGGGCGTGGTGAGCGCCTTCCGCGACTCCACGGGCCACCTCAAGGTCAGCACCTGGGAGACGTCCGCGACGCTGGACACGGTGACCCGCCGGGGCAACGGCTTCGGCGAGGAGGCGACGAAGGTGGCCATGACGCCCATCCTCAACGGCCGCGTCGCCGGGGATGCGGGCCGCTTCACCGGCGTCGTCACGGCGGTGCGCACGCCCGCGGGCAACCTGAGCCTGACGGCGTGGGAAATCACCCCGCAGAACCTCGTCATCCAGCGGGGCTCCTATCTGGCGGGCGCGGTGACGGACGTGGCCATGAGCACCGTCACGATTGGCAACAGCGTGCGCGACATGGTGGTGGCCAGCACGCGCCTGACCAACGGCGTGCTGCGCAACATCTCCTTCGACGTCACGGCGGCCGGACAGTTGGTGCGGCGTGACCACGAGGACGGCGAGGCCATCCTGGATTTGAGCGCGGCGCGCGTGGTGGGCGAGCACGTGGTCACCCCGGTGCGGGACACCACGGGCAACCTGCGCGTCTACACCTGGGACGTGGACGCGGACGGCAAGGTGCACCGCACCGGCAAGGAGCGCGCGGGCGCCATCGTGTCGGGCCTGGCCACCACCTCCACCTATGTGGGCGCTCGCTTCGTCATCACCGCCGTGCGCCTGACGACGGGCACGGGGGGCGGGGACCTGCGTCTGATTGCCTGGGACGCGAATCTCCAGTAGCGCGCGAATGTCTTCCCCGGAGCCTCTGGGCTCTGGGGGAATTTTCACGGATTGCCCGGCTTCTCCTTGCCGCCGATGATGCGTTCGAATGACGCTCGGCACCCGTTTTCGCGAGGGGAGGCATCTTGGAGTTGCGACACGGCCCATGGGCGGGTGCATCCCCGGATGCCGGGTTGGAGACGCTGCGGCGTGACCTGGGCCGGGCGCTCGCGAGCGTCTGTCCCGCGTCGCTCGCGGACCGGCGGGAGGACCTGTTGCAGGTCGCGATGATGAAGGTGGTGGAGCTGCGCGGGCGCACCCAGGGCCAGGGGGAGCTGACCCCCGCGTACCTGTACCGGGTGGCGTACACGACGCTCATCGACGAGCTTCGCCGGATGGGGGCGCGCAAGGAGGTGGCGTTGGAGGAGGTGGAGCAGGGGCCCGCCCAACCCGTGGCGCCGGGAGACCCGGAGCGGGCGGCCGGGGCCTCGCAGATTGCGCGGGCCGTGCGTGATTGTCTTCAGGGGCTGGTGCAGGACCGCCGCCTCGCCGTGACGCTGCACCTGCAGGGACACACCGTCCCGGAGGCCGCGGAGCTGCTGGGGTGGGAGGCCAAGCGGACGGAGAACCTCATCTACCGGGGGCTGAGCGCGCTGCGAGCCTGTCTCTCCATGAAGGGAATCCAGCCGTGAGCGAACGCCGTCCCGAGGATGACACGCTGGATGCCGAGGGCGTGGAGCGGCTGCGCACGGCGCTGCGCGAGGATGACGCGGCAGGGGAGCCGGTGGACGCGGACCTCGTCTGGCGCGCGGTGAGGCAGGAGCTGCCGGTGGAGGAGCGCCGGGCGGTCATCGAGCGCGTCGCGGCGGATCCCGCGTGGGCGCAGGCGTGGCGGTTGGCGAAGGCGATGTCGCAGGCAGCGGCGGAGGCGGAGCGGGGGGCTCCGGCGGTGGTGCCCGCGACAGGCGTGGAGGCTCCCGCGAAGGTGGTGTCCCTGACCGCCCGGCGCTTCTGGCAGGGGCGGCAGGCGATGGCGGCGATGGCCGCGACGGTGGTGGTCCTGGTGGGCGCGGTCGTGGTGGTGCGGCAGCAGCAGGCGCAAGTGGATCCGACGCGGATCCGTGGTGGTGCGGCGGAGGCCATCGCCTCGCAGGTGCCGGAAGCCACCGCGCTGCCCCGCGAGCAGTTCGTGCTCCGCTGGAGCGGAGTGCCCCAGGCGGTGTCCTGGAACGTGCAGGTGTCGTCGGAGGATTTGAAGGTGTTCCATCGCGCGGAGCGGCTGGAGTCGCGCGAATACACGGTGCCGGTGGATGTGCTCGCGGAGTTGCCCTCCGGAGCGCGCGTCCTGTGGCAGGTGGAAGCGCGGCTTCCGGATGGAAGCGTCCAGCGCGGCAGTACGTTCGTGAACCGGTTGCGGTGAGTGCCGCACCACTTGTTGGGCCAGGCCGGTGGCTCAATGACAAGCAGAGGGGGATTTATGAAGGCAATCAATGTTGGCAGGGGATGGGTGCGCGCGCTGTCCATGATGACGCTGCTGTGGGGCGTCGTGGTCGCGGCGCAGGCCGCGCCCCCGTTGTACACGATGGTCATGACCACGCAGCCGCTGACGGGCGCCACGCACGACACGGTGGTGGCCTCCGTGGTGGAGGCGGGCACCCTGCGGGCGCCGACGAGGGTGCCCATGACCCTGCGCATCCTGGACGCACACGATGTCGTGCTCGCGACCGTCACGGGGACCGTGAGCGCGGGAGCCCCGCTGCGGGTGAGCGCCCGGGCTCCCTCTCCGGACGGGGTCCGCGCGGAGCTTGTCCTGCCGGCGGGCGCGGAGAAGATGGCCGCGGGGGTCCTGGTGCTCGAGCGGGCGGGGATTGAGGAGGAGCCGCCTCCCCAAAGTACCTTCTGCGAGTTTACCCTCTATACCTACGACCCTTCCACGGGCATGCCGGAGCCTGTCACGGTCATGGGCGCATGCTCGTTGGAGACCCTCTGAGGTGAGCGGAAGGCGGCGACAGCGCATGGGACGACGGGGCGGCTTCACGCTGGCGGTGGGGCTGGCCCTGTGCGTCCCGGAGCCGGCCGCCGCCTCCGCGGAGCCCTCCGGGCTCGCCAGGTGCGAGGAGTCCTTCGTCGCCCACCCGGAGGACTCCGACGCGGCGATGTGCTTCTTCCGGAGCGCCCAGGGGCTCGAAGGGCGCGACGAGGCCCGGCGCAGGCTCCAGGGCCTCATCGCGCGGCACCCGGACCGTCCATGGCTCACGCTGGTGCTCGGCCACATGGAACTGCTCTCCGAGCCCGCGCTGGCGGAGGCGTCCTACCGCCGCGCGGCGCTCGCCTTCCGCGACCTGGGGGACGCGGAGGGCGAGGTGCTGGCCGGCATCAACCTGCGCAGCGTGCTGGGAATGCGTGGCCAGACGGAGGAGGCGCATCAGTGGGTCCTGCGGGTGGGCGAGGTGGCTCGGGCCTCCGGGGATCCCCGGCTGGAGGTGCGAGCGCTCATCCTGGAGGCGGCCGAGCTGTCCGACCTGGGCCAGGACCTGGGGCGCGCCTACCGCCTGCTCAAGCGCGCGGAGGCGCTCACCTTCCCGGATGGCACGGACGGAATGAAGAAGCAGCTGCTCAGCCCGCTGGCCACGGTGAGCATGAACCTGGGCCGCTTCGACGAA
The DNA here is from genome assembly GCF_003986945.1 of Corallococcus sp. AB018. Classification (NCBI taxonomy): domain Bacteria; kingdom Pseudomonadati; phylum Myxococcota; class Myxococcia; order Myxococcales; family Myxococcaceae; genus Corallococcus; species Corallococcus sp. AB018. The sequence goes on from NZ_RAWR01000347.1 coordinate 4,642, forward strand.
GCGCTGGACCTGTATGCGCGGCTCGCGGAGCTGGCGGAGCGCACGAAGGACGCGGGCACGGAGGCGCGCGTCCGCTTCGCGCTCGCGAACCTCGCCTGGCGGCGGCGGGAGGAGCGGCCCGAGCCCGGAGGCCGGCAGGAACTGATGCGGCTCGCGAGGGAGGCGCTCGCGGCGTCCCAACGCGCGGGCAGCAAGGCCTTCGAAACGATGTCGCTGCGCCTCGTCGCGGAGTTGCTGGGGGACGAGCCCGGGGAGCGGAGTGAAGCGGAGGACGCCCTGGGCCGCTGTATCGACATCGCCCGGGAGAAGGACCTGCCCGAGCGGCGCATCTCCTGTCTGTGGACGCGTGCCGAACGCCGGGCCGCGGTGGATGCGGCCGCCGCGTGGCGCGACGTGGACGAGGCCCTGGCACTGGCCGCCGAGCACGACAACCCGCTCTACCTCGCCTCCGCCTGGCGGGCGCGGTCGACCGTGGCCTTCCGCACGCGTCCACTGCCGGAAGCCTTGAGCGAGGCGGAGCGCGCGCTCGATGCGGTGGAGGTTCTGCGTCAGTTGCAGCGGGATGCCACCAGCCAGGCCGAGCTCTTCTCCGGCTGGGCCAGCGACTATCACCGGCTCGCGGGCCGCACGCTGGAGGCCGGAGAAACCTCCGCCATGCCACCCCGCGAGGCCCTGGAGCGCGCCTTCGCGGTGAGTGAGCGCCTGCGGGCGAGGACGTTGTTCGAGGCCCTGGTGGCCTCCCGCTCGCTCGTGACGCAAGCAGAGGCACCGGAGCAACGGAAGGCGCGCGACGGCGTGCTGCGCAGCCTGTCCGTCACCCAGCGGCGGCTGCTTGAACCCGCGCTGTCCACGTCCGAGCGCACGACGCTGTTGGGAGCGCTTCAGGAGCTGGAGCGCCGCGAACGCGAGCTGCGTCCGGCGGCCCGGCGCGCGGAGCTCTCGTTCGCATCGCTCGCCGCGACCGAGCAGCGCCTGGGCGAAGAGGAGGCGCTGCTCGTCTTCCTCGTGGGCGCGGACCACGACCTCCAGGGCGCGCGCTCGGGATGCGCCTGGGTGCTGGCGGTGACGCGCGAGGGCACGCACGCGTACCGCATCCCGGAACGTGCACGGCTGCGTCCCTCGGTGGCGCTCCTGTCGGGCCTCATCGAGCGCCGCGATGGTTCGGAGGCAGGTGCCGCCGCGGCGCTCTACGCACAGCTGCTCGCCCCGGCGCTGCGAGACCTTCCCCCGAAGGTGTCGCGCCTGCTGCTGGTGCCGGATGGTCCGCTGCACGACCTGCCGTTCGCCGCGCTGCGGGAGCACGCGGACGGCCCACCGTTGATGGCCCGGTATGAACTGGCGCGGGTACCCTCCGCGAGCCTGCTCCACTACTGGCGCGAGCAGCCCGCGAGGCCCCCCGAGGGCGAGGCCCTGGTCCTGGCGGATCCCGACCGGGGCGGCACCCTTCAGGGCACGCAAGTGGCCTCCGCGAGGGGCGGCGTGTTCCTGGAGACGGCGAACCTGGGCGCGCTTCCGGAGGCGCGGCGCGAGGGCCGCACCGTGAGCGAGGCCCTGGAGGACACGGCCGTGAAGCCCCGGCTGCTCATGGGCGCTGAAGCGTCCGAGCAGGCCCTCAAGGCGTCCCGTTGGGACGCGGTGCGCATCCTCCACGTGGCCGCGCACGCGGTCGTGGACGTCGAGTCCCCCGAGCGCTCCGCCCTGGTGCTGGCTCCGGGCTCGGCGGGGGAGGACGGCCTGCTCCAGCCCCGGGAGATCACGGAGCTGCGGCTGCGGGACACGCTGGTGGTGCTCTCCAGCTGCCGGGGAGCCTCTGGCGCGCTGCTCGCGGGAGAAGGCGTGCTGAGCCTCGCGAGGGCCTTCTTCGAGTCGGGAGCGCGAGCCGTGGTGGCCAGCCTGTGGCCCATGCGTGACGCGGAGGCCGCGGAGTTGCTGGAGCGCTACTACCGGCACCTGGCGGAGGGACAGAGCGCGGCGTCGGCGCTGAGAGAAGCCCAGCGCGAGGCCTGGGAGGACGGCGAGCCCGCGGCCATGTGGGCCGGGCTGGGGGTGATGGGGGACGCGG
>NZ_RAWR01000348.1:0-6598 GCF_003986945.1 Corallococcus sp. AB018
GCCAGCACATCCTCGACCTCCGCGCTCTGGTGCTCTCGGACCGTTGGGACGCCGCCATGACTCTCATTCTCGCGCCACGGCGCGCTCGGGTGCGGCGCGCCGCGTGATCAGGATGGGAGCCACACCCGCAAGAAGTTGTCGGCGCGGGCAAGAAGTTGCCGGCGCATGCAAGAGTTTGCCGGTGCGCTTGGGCACATTCGTTGGCGGGCCTGCTGCCCCTTCGATGGGGCTGGGAGTCCCTTGAGGGGCACGGGGCGGGCTGGCATGAGGCGTGCTCATGGGGACTCCGAGTCGATTCAAGGCTCCTCGAACCCCGAAAGGTCCCACCATGAAGAAGAGTAATCTCCTCGGCATCCTTGCCTCCCTCCCCGTGATGGCGCTGAGCACGTCTGCCTACGCGAATTACAACGTGTCGGTCGCGAACACGGGAGGCCACGCCGTCTACGCGCTCTATGACGTCAACAACGGGTACACCAACGCCACGGGCTGGGTCGGCGACTTCCAGTTCCTCGTCCCGGGCCTCGGCGCGATCAACCTCAACAGCGTCAGCGGCTGGCCGTGCAGCAGTTGGGCCGTGGCCATCACATACCGGAGCCAGGTCTTCACCTACTACTACGAGGGCATGGGAGGCCTCACCGTCAGCCTGGATGGCCCCGGCAACCTGTCGCTGACGGCCCCGTTCGGGCGGATCGTGCCCAAGCTGCCGGGCCAGTGCTCGTAACGAGCACTCAACCGCGAAGGGAGAAAGCCTTGCGTGGCCAGAGCAGCCACGCGGGGCCGCATATCGTGGGGTCCTTTTCGCACAGCGAGTCCGACTGATAGCACGCTGCGCCGCTTCCTCGAAGACTTGCACCAGCCCTACGTGCTGGCGGTGGCCTCCAACACGCACGTCTGGCGAGGTTTCTAACAGGTAGAGCCGGGCGACATGGTGAAGGAAGTCCCGCCAGAGGCCTGGGTGCGTCTGCGGAACCTGCCAACGTGAATGAGACAGTGAAACTGAGAGATTAGTGCGCAGCCGCCTGTGAGTTGGGGAGCTGCGCGGGGTTGTTGATCCATACGGCATTCGGAAGGGCCTGGGGCTTCGGAGGGCCGTGAGGAAAACGCTCGGGATGGGCGTCGTAGGCCGCCGCGAGGACGGTAGCGCGGGCCTCAAGGCGCGCGTCCGCCAGGCCGTGGTGGACGTCGTGAGGGGTGAGCAGCCCCAGCCCCGCGTGGTGGTCCTCCTCGTTGTACCAGCGGAAGAAGTCGGCGCAGAAGCCGCGGGCATCCTGGAGGCAGCTGAAGACGCGGGGGAAGTCAGGCCGGTACTTCAGCGTCTTGAAGTGGGCCTCGCTGAAGGGGTTGTCGTTGGAGACGTGGGGCCGGGAGTGCGTCTTCGTCACGCCGAGCTCCGCCATCAACAGGGCCACGGGCTTGGAGGTCATGGAGGAGCCGCGGTCGGCGTGAATCGTCAGCTGGCCGGGTTGAATGCCCTGACGCTCGCAGGTTTGCGCCAGCAGCTTCTGGGCAAGCGCGGCCGACTCGCGGTGCGCCACCAGCCAGCCGACGACGGAGCGGCTGAAGACGTCCATGACGACGTAGAGGTAGAAGTACGTCCACTTCGCCGGGCCGTGCAGCTTCGTGATGTCCCAGCTCCAGAGCTCGTTCGGCTTCGTCGCGTGCACCTGGGGACCGGGTGGTTGGGATGGCGCAGCTGGTTTCTGCGCTCGCGCACCTCCTGGTTCTCGGCCAGCACCCGGTACAGGGTGCGCTCCGAGCACAGATAGCGCCCCTCGTCGAGCAGCTGCGCGTAGACCTCCGCGGGCGCTGCATCCTGGAATCTCGGCTCATGCAGCACGGCGAGTACCTCGGCCCGCTGCTCGGGGGACAAGGCCCGCGGCTGACGGCGCTCCCGGGCCGGCCCCTGCTTCGGCCGCAGTCCGCGGTAGAAGGTGGCTCGCGGCAGGCCCATCACCTGGCACACCGGCGCGATGCCCAACTCGTCCACGGCCTCGCGTGCCGCATCCATCAGGGCTCCTCGTCTTGCTTGGGCAGTTCCACTCCCAGGACTTCCGATACTTTTTTTGGAGGTCCAGCAGGGCTTCGGCGCGCTTGAGCCGCGCTTGCGAGCGGGCCAACGCCTTCTCCATCTCGGCGATTCTCCGGGCACCTGGCTCGGCCACCTTCGCCGGGGGACCTCGCTTGGAGGGCGCCAGAGCCGCCAGTCCTCCGGCCTCGCGTTGGCGCCGCCACACGCACAAGAGCGAGGAGTACAGCCCCTCGCGGCGCAGCAGCGCACCTACCTCACCGGGCTTCGTGCAGCGGTCCGATTCCTCGAGGATGCGTCGCTTGTCCTCCGCCGTGAAGCGACGACGCTTCGCCTTCTCCACCACCTCGGTCTCCCGGACCCGAGCTTCTTCCACCACCGGATTCATCGTCCCTACCTGGGTCGCCCTGCACACTAAACTACCGGTACGGACTGTCTCACTCACGTTGGCAGAGAGGGCTTGCCGCAAAAGCTCCCAGACGATCCGATCTGCGTCGGATTGTGTCATGGCCTCCCGCAGGGCCGCCATCCTCGTGGGTGACGCGGCACAACTCGAAAGCAAGAGGAGCAGGGAGCAGCAGGTACCACATGACCCCGTTCAGCATCTCCAGAGGGGTCTGTCACGCCCGTCCATGTGCGCAACGATCGCAACCCTACAAGAACAGGAATCATTCGGAAGCGGGAATCGTGCCCCCGTCAACGAAGGCGACAATCTCTCTGACACAGGGAATTATCTCCACGTCTGACCGGTGTAATTGAAACGCAGGTTTACGCTGATCCGCGCCGCTCGGCAGACCTCGATCTGGTCTGGTGTGGCCCAATTCTTCGGGGCGTCGTTTCCGAAGCGCTCGTAGTTGAACGGAACCCCAAATACGTTCAGCATTTCCGCACATCTGATGCAACACCCCTTTGATACCCCGACCCCACTCCTGCTCAGCTTGTCCAGCTGATCCGTTTCCAGGCAATAGCTGACGAGCTGCATCTCAGCATGAGGCGCGGCAGACTCGCTTTCGGTGGTCGGATCCTTTTTGACTTCGAGAAACACAACACGTTTGATCACCGTGTCCACGATGTCGGCGGCGTTCCAAGAGAACTCTGTCTGCAGGCCCCGGACTATCGCGCGAATCTGGGTGGGACTCCACCCGCCGAACTGATATATCATTTCCTCATTCACCTTCTTAGGGTCGCCTGGCATCTTCCGCTTCTTGTAATTGCGCGACACCAAGAGGTTGTTTCCCGCCAGTGCCACTGCGATGCAGTCGTAGTCCACCTCTGAGGCTTGGCCCGTGTTAACGCGATAGAGGATGGACTGGGTGTAGTTGGGGACGCCGGTGCGATACCCCTTCACAGCCGTAGAGACTTGTTTCGTGAGGACTCCTACGCGGCGCTTGTTTTCTTTATTCTGCGACTTTACCTGTGCGAGCATCGGGATGCTGAAACTCACATCAATGTGGTCGGACGTATAAAGAACTGCAAGAATATACTGTGCGAGAAAATCAAGAAATGTGATCATTGCTCGACTCGATTGGGCATGGGCTGCTGGGCGACCAGTTTCTGACCACGGAGGCCCCGCGGCAGCATGAGCACGGGGCATGCCGAGACCAGTCAGCGGTAGAGACGAGAGATGAGCCGCGGGTCACGGCAACTTCTTGCCGACGGACCTTGCCTGGCAACCCGTCCCCGGCAACTTCTTGCCGACGCGTGAGTGCCTCTTCCCTGCGGTGACGCTGGCCCGCGCCTTGCTCCTGCCGGGAAGTGTCCGGGACCGCACTCACCTCCCCGGCCCCTGAGAAAAGACAGACCTCATGAACCGCCGGCTCCAGCGCCGGCCGCTGGCCATCTGCGTCCTGGCCCTCTCCCTGACGAGCTGTGTCTCGTCTGGCACCGGGCTGAAGGTCCAGATCCGCCTGCGGCCGGACGCCAATGACAACAGCCCCGTCCCGCTCTCCCTGCTCCTCGTCTACGACCAGACCGTGCTGGAGCAACTGCTCGCCGTCGGCGCGTCGCAGTGGTTCGTCGGGCGCGAGCAGTTCCTGCGCGACCACGCCGCGGATGTCCACGAGGAGTTCTACGAGCTGGTCCCCGACCAGTCGCTCCCGGAGTTCCGGCGCTACGTCCCCGCCCACACCGCCGGCGGCCTCGTCTTCGTCGGCTACAGCGCGGAGGGCGAGCACCGCTACCGGTTCGATCCGTCACGGGCCCTCCAGCTGGAAGTCCGCGCGAACCACCTCTGCCTGACCCAGCCCGAACTCCAGGGGGACTGCCATGAACCGTGACGACACGATTCCGCCCCCCATCCACTGGTCCGACGGAATGCTGCTCATGCCGCAGCACTTCCAGCAGCAGGCGCATCACCACGAGGAATCCCTCCGCTACCACCTGCGCCTGCTCAATCCTTTTCACTGGGGCGTGCGGCGGCTGTCCTTCGATGCGCAGGCCCTCGCGGAGGGCTCCTTCCGCGTCCAGGAGCTGGAGGCCGTGTTCGAGGACGGCCTCACGGTGCGCTACCCGACGCCCGGGCCGAACTCCGGGAGGAAGTTCGCGGGCCTGACGCTGGACCTCGGCGCGCTCCGGGAGCGCGCCAGCCAGCAGCCGGTGACCCTCTTCCTGGCGGTCAGCGCCGACAAGCGCTCGGGGACGAGCGGCCTCTACGCCCGCTTCGAGGCCCAGCCCACCGGCCAGGTGCGCGATGAGCACACGGGCGACGGGGATGCCCACCTCACCGTGCTCCATCCCCGCCTCCTGCTCCAGGCCGACGAGGCCACCCCGGGCTACAGCCGGCTGCCGCTGGTCGCCATCGAGTGCGTCCAGAACAAGTTCCGCGTGGCGAACGGCGATGTTGCCCCCCGCATCTCCACGGACGCGAGCACGCTTCTTGGGATGAGGTGCGCACAGCTGGCGAAGGACCTCCGCGGCCGCGCCGCCAGTTTGGACGACAGCATCAGCACCGCCAGCGCCGACACCGAGCGCGCCCTCGTCCACGAGCGCGAGCGGCTGCTCCACCACCTGGTGGCGGGACTCCCCGCCTTCGAGGTGCTGCTCGCCACCGAGCCCCATCCCTTCACGCTCTACCTCGGGCTCTGTTCGCTCGCCGGGCATCTGGCCGCCATCGGCCACAGCCGGATTCCTCCTCGCTTCGAACGGTATGAGCACGCGTCGCCAGGTGCTGCCTTCGACGCGGTCATCGACTTCATCCGCGTGAGCCTCGATCAGGGCGTCTCCGACCTCTTCACCGCCATCCCCCTGCGGCAATCGCAGGACCGCTTCTCCACGCAGGTGGAAGCGGACTGGCTGGACCGCGAGTGGGTGATTGGCATCCAGGGCACGCCGGGGACGACCGAGCGGCAGTTGCTGGACTGGATGCGCGGCGCGCGCATCGGCCCTGAAACCCAGCTCAAGGGCCTGCGCGAGAAGCGCAGCGTGGGCGTGCCCCGCGTGCAGGTGAACCAGTGCCGGGGGCTGCTCGCGCCGCGCGGCACGCTCCTGTTCTCGCTCACCCCCGAGCCCGGCCTGCTCGAGTCCCGGCAACCGCTGGCGGTGGAGAACCCGCGCGATCCCGAGCACCCGCGTCCGCTCGCGCCTCCCGCCCAGCTCACCCTCTTCGTCGGTCCCCGCACCAAGCCCTCCTGACGTCACCGCCCAGGCCATGTCCTCCTCCCTTCCCACCGAGTACCAGCCGCACCGCGCGCCCCTGCTCGAGCAGGCCCGGGAGTTCCTCAGCGAGCTGCTGCGGCTCAAGCAGACACTCGTGGAGGCCCCGGAGCCCGACCCCGACAACGACGAGCCCGCGCCCGAGGACGACACCTTCGCGAGGCTTCGCACGGCGCTGGTGGAGAAGCTGGAGCGCCTGGGCTCCCACCGCTCCCGTGGGAAGGAGGACGCCCAGGAGATCCGACCGGAGGAGGTCCGCTACGTCCTGGCCGCCTTCACCGACGAGGTGCTGATCCAACACGCCTGGCCGGGGCGGGACGCGTGGAGCAGCGCCCTGCTGGAAGAGGAGCTCTTCGGCACCCACGTCGCGGGGGACCAGCTCTTCACCGACATCGAAGTCCTGCTCCGGGAGGCAGACGCGGCCCGGGTGGAGATGGCCGCGGTGTACCTGCTGGTGCTGTCGCTCGGCTTCCAGGGACGCTTCCGGGACAGGGACGTGAGCACCCAGCTCCGCAAGGTGCGGCGGCGGCTCTTCGCGTTCGTCTTCCGGCGGGAGCCGGGCTCGCGCGAACCCGCCCACCGGCTGCTGCCCCAGGCCTACGCGCACACGTTGGACGGCAAGCACGAGCGGCGCCTTGCGTCCCTGCGGCCCTGGGCGTGCGCGCTGGCCGCGTCGGGCGTGCCCACCAGCACGCAGTGGGGCACCGCGTAGGTGGCGCCGCCCTTCTTGGGCGCGAGGAGCCGCGACCACCGCTCCAGCAGGCCCGGTGCCGGCTTCCCGGTGTCCTCGGGAGTCGTGGGGACTTCCGGAGCGGGCTCGGCGACGGGCGCGGGCGTCCGCGGTGGGAGCGGGGTGGGGGCGGCCGTCATGAGCCGCGCCGCCGCCTGCTCCGCCTGGCTCTTCATCCAGAGCCGCACGCC
>NZ_RAWR01000349.1:0-6595 GCF_003986945.1 Corallococcus sp. AB018
GTCCCCTCCCCCGCTCCGGCCGCCCCTGCTCCCGCCCCGGCTCCGGCCGCACCCGCCACGGGTTCCGGCGGACTCCCCAAGGCCCCGATGGCCGCCGGGGGGCGCAAGCCGCGCATCCTCATCGTGGACGACAGTGAGATGACCGCGCGGATCATCGAAGCGGACCTGGTGTCCAAGGGCTTCGAGGTCCACGTCGCGGACACCGCTGACAAGGCCACGAAGATCATCCTGAAGAAGCAGACGCGCCCGGACCTGGTGCTGCTGGACGTGCGCATGCCCAACGTGAACGGCGAACAGTTCTGCCGCTTCATCAAGAGCAACAGCCTCTTCAAGGGCATCAAGGTGCTGCTGTGCTCCGGCGAGAACGTCGAGGAGCTCCAGCGCATCTGCCGCGAGGCCGGCGCCGACGGCTACATCCCCAAGGACGCCGTGATGGGCAACCTCGTCGCCAAGGAGCTGATGCCCCCTGGCGCCGAGTAGTCGCCGCGCGCTTCAGGGCTTCGCCGCCGCCTCGGGCGTCACGGACGCGTCGGGCGTCGCCGCGGTCTCCTGGGCCGGGCAGCTCGTCTTGGCGGCCCGCTCCTGCAACTGCTCCTGCACTTCAGCGGACTTCGCCTCGAAGGGCTTCGCGTTCTCCACGAAGCGCTGGTACGCGGCCAGCGCCTCGCAGGACTTGCCCAGCGCGTCGTAGGACTTCACCAGCGCGTTGAGGATGGGGCGCTGGCCGGGCTGAAGATCAAAGGCCTTCTGCAGCTCCGCCGCGGTCTCCTCGGTCCGCCCCAGCGCCTCCAGCGAGAGGCCGCGCCACACGCGATAGCTCGCGTTGTCCGGCTGCGCCGTCACCAGCGCGGTGGCGGCCTTCAGCGCCAGCTCCTTCTCCCCGGCGCGCGCGTTCGCCGTGTACGCCAGCTGGAGCAGGACGATGTTGGGGCCGCACTTCTCACCGAACGTGTCCGTCACGCGGGTGAGGCCCTTCATGTCGCCGGTGTCCAGCAGCAGCTGCGCCAGCTGCTGCGCCTTCGCCTTGTCGCACGGCGTCTCCGTCAGCTCCTCGCGCAGCTTGCGCACGAGCGGCTTCTTCAGGCCGTGGTCGAACTCCGGCTCCTCGGGCGCCTTGCTGCACGCACCGAGGACGGCGCCGGAGGAGAGACAGAAGACGGCGAGGCGGAACGCGGAACGGAAGGAGGAAGCGGACATGCCGCCCTGCGTAGCCCTTCCCTCCCGGACGGTCAAACCTCCGGTGAGCCCGCGGCGTTCTCCCGCTCGTCCAGGCCTCGCGCGAAGTTGCCGATGATGAGCCCCGGCCGCGCCGCCTTCAGCCGCTGGAGCAACGTGCGGATGCCCACCGGCTCGCCGCCCGCGCCCACGCCGCGCGCGACCTCCAGGTACTGGAGCGGATCAATGCACAGCGAGCGCGTCTGCACCTGATCCACGCGATACTTGCGCACCAGGTCCTCCAGCGCCCGCACCTCGCCCTCGCGGTCGGTGACGCCGGGGAACAGGAGCAGGTTGAGCGCCAGGTACGCGCCCCGCTCGCGCGCCAGCGCGATGGACGCCTCCACGTCCTCCCAGCCGTACTTCACCGGCTTGTAGTAGGCCTCGTAGAGCCCCTTGGACGCGGAGTTGAGCGACACGCGCACGGCGTCCAGCCCCGCGTCCAGCAGGGCCTTGAGCCCGTGCGTGAGGCTGGCGTTGGTGTTGATGTTGATGGAGCCCTTGTCCGTCTTCGCGCGCATCAGGCGGATGGACTCCGCGATGAACTTCCAGCGCGTGAGCGGCTCGCCCTCGCAGCCCTGGCCGAAGCTCACCATGGTGCGGCCCGGCGCGTGCTCCAGGTGGTACAGGCCAATGGCCGCCATCTCCTCCGCGGAGGGGCCGTCATCCATGCGCTCGTGCGAGGCCGGCGGGCCGTCCGCGGGCTGATCCGAGATGCAGCCCACGCAGCGCGCGTTGCACATCACCGACGCGGGGATGGCGCCCTCGTCGCGCGCATAGAAGATGTTCTGCGACGTGAAGCACCGGTACAGCAGCGCGCACGTCTTCAGCTGCTTGAGCACGCGGCTGTCCGGGAAGCGCCCCATGTGCGCCGTGACCAGGCCCTTCAGCTCCGGCGTGGAGTACGCCTCCGGCTCCCAGTGCGAGCGCCGGTCGGTGTGGATGGCCCACGCGAGCGGCCCCTTCTCCCCCCACGCCGCCGCCGTGTACGCCCACTGCGGCAGGATGGGTCCGCTGCCCTTCACCTCCCCGGGCAGGAACGTGCGCGTGTAGCCCGGCGGCAGCAGCGCGCCCACGGCATTGGGCACGAAGGTCTTTCCGCCCATCTTCATCTCGCGCACCAGCTCCAGCTCACCGGAGTCCGGGTTGAGTCCCACGGGCAGCCGGCCAGGCAGGTGCACCAGGCGCCCGGTCGCTGGCAGGGCGATGGGCTTGTCCTGCGGGGGCACCAGCTCCTCGCCGCTGCGCAGGGTGGCGATGAGGTAGGGATGCTCCATGACCCGGCCCTTGGGGTCGGCGAAGAGCAGTTTCGGCGCGTGCGTCATGCGCTGTTAACTAACACGGGTGGGCCGCCCTGCGTCCAACGCCTCGCGTCATATGGGTGGATGAATGAGGCCCATCACGCGTGGCCCCTTCCCTCGCCCGTGCGCGCCTTGAAAGCGCTCATGCCCTGGTCTATGGGTCCGCCACGTTTTCCAGGCAGTCCCCCATTCGTCGGAGGCAGTCGTGATCGTCGGAGTCCCCAAGGAGATCAAAACCCGCGAGTACCGTGTTGGCATGGTGCCTGCGGGCGTGCGCGCGCTCACCATCGCGGGGCACACGGTGCTGGTCGAGACGAACGCTGGCGTCGGCTCCGGCATCCCGGATTCGGAGTACCAGCGCGTCGGCGCGCAGATCATCACCACCGCGGATGAGGTGTGGAAGCGCGCGGAGATGATCGTGAAGGTGAAGGAGCCCATCGCGCCGGAGTACGAGCGCATGCAGCCCGGGCAGATCGTCTACACGTACTTCCACCTGGCCGGCGTGGATCCGGAGCTCACCAAGACCCTCATCAAGAAGAAGGTCACGGCGGTCGCCTACGAGACGCTCCAGCTGGACGACGGCAGCCTCCCGCTGCTCAAGCCCATGTCCGAGGTGGCCGGCAAGATGGCCATCCAGGTGGGCGCCGCGTGCCTGGAGAAGGCCCACGGTGGCAAGGGCATCCTGCTGGGCGGCGTGCCCGGCGTGCGTCGCGGTCGCGTGGCCGTCATCGGCGGTGGCGTGGTGGGCCTGTGCGCCGCCAAGGTCGCCGTCGGCATGGGCGCGGAAGTGACCATCCTGGACGTGAACCTGGAGCGCCTCACCTACCTGGACGACGTGTTCCTCGGCCACGCGCAGACGCTGGCATCCGACACGGAGTCCATCGCGCGCACCGTGCGCGAGTCGGACCTCGTCGTCGGCGCGGTGCTCATCCCCGGCGGCAAGGCCCCGAAGCTGGTGTCGCGTGAGCTGATTGGCGAGATGGAGCCCGGCTCCGTCGTCGTCGACGTGGCGGTGGACCAGGGCGGCTGCATCGAGACCTGCAAGCCCACCACGCACGACAACCCCACCTTCACCGTGAGCGACGTCGTCCACTACTGCGTGGCGAACATGCCCGGCGCGGTGCCCCAGACGTCCACCTTCGCGCTCACCAACACCACCCGCCCCTACTCGCGGAAGATCGCGGACCTGGGCCTGGTGGAGGCCATCAAGTCCGACCGCGCCCTCCAGCGTGCCATCAACACCTACAACGGCCACATCACCTACGAGGCCGTCGCCAAGGACATGGGGTACGACTACGTGCCCCTGATGGACGCACTCGGCGGCAAGAAGTGATGTAGCGGTTGCCTGCTCCACAGCCGGCCAGCCATGTGCTGGCCGGTTGCCTGGAGGGGACGGTTGGACGGGTGTCCCGTCCAGTTCCCACCCTGTGGAATAAATGATCCCGCCGGACGTCTCCGCACTCCAGAAGCGGGCATGCGGGCGGCGCGGCAGGGGAAAGCGTTGTTGACCCGTCTGTTCCGGTGCATAGATTGACCGTTAGGCAGGCGACGCATTCCCCAATCATTTCGGGCCCCTGGAAGGCGGGAGCATGATGCTGGACTTCAGGCAACCCAACCGGACGAAGCAGGAATTCGAAGAGCTGGCGCTGGCACACCTGGACCCGCTGTATTCAGCGGCGCTCCGGTTGACCAAGAACGAGCGTGACGCCGAGGACCTGGTGCAGGACACCTGCATGCGGGCCTACCGCTTCTTCGACAAGTTCGAGCGCGGGACCAACATCAAGGCCTGGCTCTTCAAGATCCTCACGAACACCTTCATCAACCGCTACCGCCGCAAGGTGAAGGAGCGCACGGTGGTGGAGGGCGTGGAGCGCGAGGCGGTGCATGAGCGCTTCGTGAGCCGGGACGCGACGGACTTCGCGGCCAACCCGGAGCAGTACTTCTTCGACCGGCTCTTGTCGGACGACGTGCTGCGCGCCATCGACTCGCTGCCCATCGACTTCCGGCTGGTGGTCATCCTCGCGGACCTTCAGGAGTTCTCCTACAAGGAGATCGCGGAGATCCTGGAGTGCCCCGTGGGCACGGTGATGAGCCGCCTCTTCCGTGGCCGCAAGCTGCTGCAGAAGACGCTGCGCGAGTACGCGGAAGGCCAGGGCGTATTCCGGCACGACGGGGAGCCGGTTCAGGCGGCCCCGGCGGATCTGGAAGAGTTCAGGCGCCGGAAGAAGGCAGGCTAGAAAGAGGTTGGAGGGGCGTTGCTTCCCTCCGCCCACCTCATCGAGCGCCCATGACCTGCCAGGAACTCGAGCGGTTGCTGTATCCGTACCTCGACGGCGAATTCCAGCCCGAGGAACGCCACGACGTGGAGTCGCATCTCGAAGGCTGCTCCGCGTGTGTCGCGCGGGTGGACGAGGAGATGCAGCTTCGTCAGACGCTTCGCCGCGCGGCGAAGCACTCCATCTCTACGCAGGGCACGCGCGCGCCGGCCTCACTGCGCGCGGGCATCCAGTCCGGCCTGCACCGCGAGCACCGCCGCGCGCAGGTGGGCCAGTGGCTGCGCGCCGGGGCCATGGCCCTGGTGGTCGTGACGGTGAGCGGCGGCTGGATGATGTACCAGTCCGGCAAGGCGCAGAAGGCCACCATCCTGGAGGCCGTGCAGCGCCACACGCGCCAGCGGCCCCTGGAGTTCGTCGCGGGCACGCCGGAGCAGATCGAAGCGTGGTTCAACGACAAGGTGGAGCACCGCATCACCCTGCCCCGCCTGCAGCAGGCGCGGCCCGTGGGCGCGCGCTTCTCCACGCTCAACGGCCAGGAAGTCGTCTACGTCAGCTACGAGACGCAGCCCCGCCTCACCAACGAGCCCAAGCGCAACATCGGCGTGTTCGTGTATCCGGCCACGGGTCAGCGGGTGATCAAGGACGAGGGCCCCACGGTGGAGAACGTCGCCGTGGACTCGAGCCAGGCGTACAACGTGGTGACGTGGCGTGATCAGGACGTCACCTACGAGCTGGTGACGGATCTGGACGACGCCGCCATCCTGCAGATGCTGCGGGATCAGGAGCACCGCTCGAACGGGCTCGTGCGCCCCGCGCAGGTGAAGCCCGCGGTGAGCGTGCAGCCTGTCTCGCTACAGCCCTGAAGCCCTCGGAAACCGGGGGCTCGGGTGGTCGGCTGCTCAACTGAATACCGGGCGTTGCGCCCGGTGTGAAGATTGACGGTCCCATGCATGGCCGATAGCCTCGACGGCGTCTTTACTCTCGCGCGCCGCCGCTGCTGTCTCACGCGGTGACACACCGCGCGCCGCACCCCCAGGATGGCCGTCCCTTCATGTCCAAGCGAATCCTGATCGTCGAAAGCGACGCCACCCTCGCCACCACCCTGCAGCAGGCCATGGAGTCGCGAGGCTTCTCCGCGCAGACGACGGGCGACGGCAAGGGCAGCGTGGAGCTGATCCGCCGTGAGCGTCCGGACCTCGTGGTGCTGGCGGTGGACCTGTCCGCGGGACAGAACGGCTACCTCATCTGCGGCAAGCTGAAGAAGGACGACGAGCTGAAGACGGTGCCCATCGTCATCATCGGCAGCCCGGACGGCTTCGCGGCGCACAGCAAGCTGAAGGCGCGCGCGGACGAGTACGTGGCGAAGCCCGTGGACACGGACGTCCTCATTGACCGCGTGGGCGGCGTCATCGGCTTCCCGGAGCCGCCCGCGAGCGACGAGGTGGTGGACGAGAGCCTCACGCTGGACTCGCTGGGCGAGGAGCCCGCGACGGACTTCGGCTCGGAGGAGATCGCCGTCGACACGGGCGAGGAGCCCGCGGTGGCCGGGGAAGACCTGGACATGCTCGACGACGCCTTCAGCGACATGTCCGAGCCCGTGACGGGCACGGAAGAGGAGCCCGTCGTCGCGCCGCCGGAGGAGATGGAGTCCCCGTCCGGCCTGGAGGAGATCTCCGCGCTCGACTCGCTGGGCCCGGACAACGACGACTCGCTGGACATGCTGGGCAGCCTGGACGAGCCGGAGGAGAAGACCGTCGTCGGCTTCATGCCGCCGGTGGATCCGGAGCCCATCGCCGCCCCCAC
>NZ_RAWR01000034.1:0-55427 GCF_003986945.1 Corallococcus sp. AB018
GGGCGGGGGACGCCACGGGCGTCTGGGGTGACTCCGTGCAGGCCAGGCAGGCGGCGAGGAGACAAGCGGATAGCAGGGGAGCGCGGTTCATGTCCCCGGGTCTAGTCCATCATGCTGAAGGGACGGATGGGGGCGCGCCGCCTCTGTGCAGGAGCCATCAGGCTGGGCTGACAGCCACGGCCTGTCAGGATTGCGTGCTTGCGTCGTCTGGGGACTTCGGTTACTCCTCCGACACCGGAAAGCGGTTCTGCGCGATTAGCTCAGCTGGATAGAGCGTTGGCCTCCGGAGCCAAAGGCCGCAGGTTCGAATCCTGCATCGCGCGCAGATGTAAGGGCCCGGAATCACTGGGGAAATCCCAGGGATTCCGGGCCTTTGCTTTTGGGGCGTGCGCTGCTCGCGGCGGTATGCCGGCGGGGCTTGGACGTTCCAGGGGATGGCGTTGCCTCAGCCCACCTGGAGACGGACTCATGAACCCTCGGAAGACGTCGTCGCCCCGCGCAGTCTGCCTGCTGACCCTCCCGGTCCTGCTCTTGATGGGCATGGGCTGCGCGGCCCAACGCCAGCAGGTCGCGCTGGAGGATGAGGTCCGCGAACACGTGTATCGCAAGCAGCTCGCGGACGTGTGGCCCACGGCCCTTGCCCTGCTCAAGGACAAAGGCTTCTCGGTCATCGCGGATCCCACCCGCTACGAAGCCCGGACGGAATGGGCGCAGATCACTCCGCCCTCCTCGCTGGGGACCCACTACGCGACCTTCTTCGTGGTTGGCACCGAGCGCGGCTCCGGTCAATGCACCCTCCGGTACTTCCGCAACGAGCGATCCGTCGCGGTCGTCCCCAGCCGGCCCGGCCAGGCGGATCAGCACCTGGAATACCAGCCGGATGGCATCCAGGGCTCGCGGCTCGTCCCCGCGGACCGCGACCGCGACCTGGAGTGGCAACTGCTCCAGCGCCTGGAGCCGGACTTCGCCCGCACCCTCGCGGCGAAACCGTGAGCCCGCCGTTGCTCGCGCTGGTGGCGCAGGGTCCTCCCCTTATCGAATGCCCCAGCTCCGGCCGAAGCGGGCCAGGCAGTGCCAGACCTTCTTGAGTTGCTGCGGCTCCACCGACGCGTCCGCACGTGCCCGGCCCAGGATGAACGGCGTGAGGCGTTCATCGTCCGCGAGCTGCTCCGCGAGCCGGAGGATGTCGTCACCCCGGTAGCTCGCGTGAGGCCGCAGCTCGTTCAGCGTGACGGCGTAGCCCGGATGCCATTCCACGCAAACGCCCAACGCGCGCGCTTCGTCCTCAATGGGGGTTCCCTCGTAGCTGGGGTCGAGCACCAGGGCCTCGATGTCCTCTGGAATCCGGAGGTCGCCATGGACGTGGGCCTCGACGTACCAGTCCAGCGGATCCTCGAAGGGCGTGGCCTCCGCCAGGCCAATCAGCGCCATCCGCTCGGAGGTCCCGAAGGACGTGGGCTCGAAGACGCTGTCCGGGAAGCAGAAGCTGGAGCGGTCCAGCGCTGCCTCCGTCAGCCGGAAGTAGCTGGAGCCGAAGCGGGGTGAGCCCCCATGGGCCTCTCCGCGGAAGTTCAGTGAGCCGTACTTGGGGCGCTCGCTGCCGTGGCGCGCATCATAGAAGCCATTGAAGAGACGGCTCTCCCACCGCCAGCGGGCTCCGTCGGGAAACGCCGTGAGTCCGCCGTTGCTCGTGCGCGTCTCGAACTGGGAGCGGTACCGGCCGTCACGCCGCATCGCGGTCAGGATGCCGCCTCCCTCGAAGAGTGCATCCGGATGGAAGTGCAGGGTGACCCGGAGCTGGCGATCCATGGGACCGCCCCGGGCCTGCGGGTGCACATGCTCCAGGGCGGGATGGCGCGAGCGCATGTCCCGCTCAGACGCCCGTCACCTGACGGATGAACGCGAGCATCCGCGAACACGTCGTGTCCAGGTCCATGTGTGCCTCGGCCATGCGGCGGGCCTCCAGTCCCATGGCCTCCAGTGTAGCCGGGCGCTGCACCAGCGCGTCCAACATGTGCGCCAGCGCCGTGTAGTCCCCCGCTGGCACGATGCGCCCGTCCACGCCGTCACGCACCAGCTCACCCACGCCGCCCGCGGGCGTCGACACCACCGCCAGGCCCGCGGCCTTCGCCTCCGCGATGGCCCACGACGACATGTCCGCCATCGTCGGCAGCACGAAGAGGTCCGCCGCCTGCGCCAGGCCAATCAGCTCCGGCGAGTTCGGCTGTAGGCCCACGTGCACGCGCACCCCCGGCGGCGCCTCGAAGGGCGTGGACGTCACCATGTCCAGGTGCCAGCCCTTCCGCCGCGTATCGCGCGCCCAGCGCAAGAGCAGCTGGCCGCCCTTGCGCCCCAGGTCTCCTCCCACGAAGAGCAGCCGCACGACTCCGTCCCGGCGCTTCTTCTCCGGCGCGGGCCGCCACAGCGTCGTGTCCACGCTGGGCCAGACGACATGCACGCTCGTGTCGGGCACGCCGTACTCCTCCACCAGGGAGCGCTTGGTGAACTCGGAGAAGGACAGCAGCCCCTTCGCGATGGCGTACGTGCGCCGGTGCAACACGTTCTTCGCCCGGCCCATCCAGCCCGCGTGCTGCGTGCGCAGGCCGTAATAGCGCAGGTATTCCTCCAGCCCGCTCGGCGTCGCATCCGTGGAGATGACGCTCGGCACGCGGCGCATGAAGTCGTGCGACAGGTGCGCCATCCGCTGCGTGTGCACCACCGCGGCCCGCACCGGCTCCGTGGCGCAGGCCCGGTTCAGCGCACTCCGGGCGCGCAGCCCTCCGCGCACCGACAGCCGCGAGCGCACCAGCGGCAGCTGCTCCCAGACGTCATCCGCGTGCTCGTCGATGGGCAGCCACACCGGCACGATGTCGTCGCGGCGCGCCATCGCCCGCTTGAGGTTGTCCAGGAACACCGCGTTGCCGAGCGTCGTCTCGATGACGAACGCGATGCGTGGAGCTGAGGACTGCATCCGCTGCGCGCGCCTCCCCAGGGCCAGGGTGTCCCTCCCGGGCATATAGGTGCCCGGTGCGGTATCACCAACGGCACCCCGGGGCACCCGTCCGGATTCGCACGAAGGGGAGGGACCGCCGTCACGCCTCCGGCTGCGCGGGCTGTTCCGGCAGGTGGAAGCGCACCTGGCGCACGCGGCGCGGTGACGCCTCCATCACCTCCAGCACCGTGCCGTCCGGCATGGGCAGCTTCGTGCCCGGCTCCGGGATGGCGCCTCCCGCGAGCGCGATGCACAGGCCCGCGACGGTGGAGTAGTCCTCGCTCTCCTCCAGCTCCAGCTCCAGCGCGCGGTTCACCACGCGCAGGCTCGCCTCGCCCTGCACCACCGCGACGGTGGGGCCCTCGCGCCGCACCAGCTCCTCCGGCGTCTCGGACTCGCTGAGGATGTCCCCCACCAGCTCCTCCACCAGGTCCTCCACCGTCACCAGCCCCACCACGCCTCCGTGCTCGTCCACCACCACCGCCAGCTGCATCCGCCGGCGCTGCAGCTCCTTCATCGCAGCGATGGCGCGCATGGACTCCACCAGGAACAGCGGCGGGCGCAGCACGTCCTCCATGACGATGAGGTGCCCCTCCCAGGCCACGCCCAGCAGGTCCTTGGCCACGATGTAGCCCACCACGTTGTCCAGCGTGCCCTCGTACACCGGCATCCGCGAGTGCCCGTGCTCCAGCAGCACCTGGCGGATCTCCTCGTTGCTCGCGTGCCGGCGCAACGAGATGATGTGCTCGCGCGTCACCATCACCTCGCCCAGCGTCAAATCCCCCAGCGCGAAGGCCCGCGACGCAATCTCCCCCGCGCGCGGATCCAACGTGCCCTGCTTCGACGCCTCCTCCACCAGCTGCAGCAACTCGTCAGGCGACAGGCGCGACTCGGAGAAGTTCGTCTTGTCCCCGAAGAGCTTCAGCACCACGTTGGAGCTCGCGGTGAGGAACCACACCAGGGGCCGCATCACCCACGCCAACGCCTTGAGGGGCCGGCCCAGCGTCAGCGCGTACTGCTCGGAGTAGCGCAGCGCCAGGGACTTGGGCACCAGCTCTCCCAGCACCAGCGACAGGTACGACACCAGCGCGACCACCAGCGCGAACGCGACCTGGCTCGCCGTGGCCTCCGGCACACCCAGCCCGGCCAGCACCCCCGACAGCCGGTGCGCGATGCTCGCGCCGCCGAAGGCCGCCGCCGTGGAGCCAATCACCGTGATGCCAATCTGCACCGTGGCCAGCAGCCGCTCCGGATCATCCCGCAGCGCCGCGACGGCCTTCGCGGACTTGCTGCCCTGCTCCAGCAGCTCCTTCAGCCGCGTCTTGCGCACGGACAGCAGGCCCAGCTCGGCGCCCGCGAAGACGCCGTTGGCCAGGACCAGCAAGAGGATGATGACGAGCTCCGTGACGATGGCGGCCCTCCTGGCTGGATCCACCTCGCCACGTGGCGGCGGGTGACGCCTCCAGTCCTACACCCCCAGCGATTGCAGGAGGAGCGACAATTGGTCGCGACTCGCTCCCTTGGGCAGGTAGTAGTGGGGACCGGACATGAGTGCGCTGCCCACATCCTGCGCCGCCGCGGAGGTGAGGAAGACGATGCGCGGGTTGGTGGACGCGCGTGGAAGCTTCTCCACCACCTCCAGGCCACTCATCCCCGGCATGTTCAGGTCCAGCAGCATGACGCCGAAGCGCTCGCCCCGCCGCAGCGAGTCGAGCGCCTCCTGTCCGTCCGCTGCCTCGGTGGTCTCATAACCGAGGTCCTCCAGGCTCACCCGGAGGAACTCCCTCCAGTCCGCATCGTCATCCACGACCAGGACCTTCCGAGCCCCATCATCCAGCGCGAGTCGCCCCAAGCATCCTCCTGACCTGAGGAGAACCTTCCGGGGCCCCGCTGGCATTCGCGACACTTGTACTCAGGGACAGCCTCCAGCAGGCAGCCGGGCAGGCCCTAGAACAGCGCCATGCCCAACTGGCCCACCAGGTACTGGAGGGCGGGCCTGACGTTGTGGACCGCCGTGCGCGGCTTCGCGGGCTCCGACGCCTGGCACCACGCGGGCTCACCCACCATCCGGCCGGCGATGTGGCTGAAGACGCGGAAGCGGCCCAGGTCCGTGCTGCTGCCGGAGTTGTAGACGCGCAAGGAGCGCTCGCCCGGGGTGCCCAGGTCCGCCTCGCTGGGGATGTGCCGGTGGCCGTGCAGCACCAGGTCGGCACGGCCGCCCACGCGCTCCAGCAGTCGGCTTCCCAACGCGAGCTCCGACGCGTGGGGCAATCCGAACTTCGTGGCGATCCACTCCGGGAAGCTCTCCAGCGGCAGCGGCATCACGTGGTGGTGCAGCAGCACCGCGACCAGCGTGTCCTTCGGCGCCTGCTCCAGCGCGCGGTCCACTTCGTCCACGACGCCTTCCGTCAGTTCGCCGTGGCTGTGGAAATAGTTGCGGTTGTGTTCACCGGTGGAGTCCACGCAGACCAGGAAGAGGCCCGCCTTCTCCACCGTGTGGACCTTGCGACCCTCCATGAAGACGCTGCCCACATCCTCGCCGGGCCGGTCATGGTTGCCGGGGATGAAGGTGAGGCGTCCGGTCTCCATCCAGGGAGAGAAGTGTTCACGGAAGCGCTGGAACTCGGCGTGGGATCCGCGGTGCGTGAGGTCTCCCGTCACCACCACGTGATCCACTTCCTGCGCTGTCAGGGCCTTCACCAATGAGGACGCGGAGGCATCGCTCTCGCGGCTCATGTCCAGGTGAAGATCCGAAAGATGCGCCAGCTTCAGGGAGGGCATGTTGAAGGAGATAGGCATCGATTCTTCGAGCGGCGAGGGTTGCTGTACGAAGGTTCGTCAAAAGTTGGGCCAGCGTCGTTCACCCCACCCCGTTGCTGGGGATCCACTCCGTCGCGGGAGTGCCACGAGCACGCATCGGCACCAGGCGCGTGCCTGACACCACGCGCAACCGCGTGCCGCGCCAGTCCACCGTGCGCCTGAACGCGCCGTGCCACCACGCGGCGAAGAGCAGCGCGTCTTTCACCAGCACCGCGGGAGCCGCGCGCAAGGAAACGGGCTGGGGCCGCAGCGAGCGGAACACCGCCACGTCCACCCAGACCTTGCCCAGCGCCACCGCGAGCGCCGCCAGGCCCGTGAGCGCGGACGGGTGGATCAACGCGCCCAGCACCGCGAGCGGAACCGGGTTGAGGAGCGCCTGCGCCAGGTACGTCGAGGGCGATACCGCTGTGCGGTGGATGACGCTCCAGCGCAGGTAGCGCTGGAAGAAGGCGTCCACGCTCTTGCGCAGGGACACGTTGAAGACAGGGGCGTGCGCCAGCACCACGCGCTTGCCCAGCTTGCGCGTCACCCACTGGCCAATGACGTAGTCCTCCGCCAGCACGTCCTTCACGGAGAAGAAGCCGCCCAGCGCCTCCACGTCCTCGCGGCGCAGCGCCATGGACTTGCCCACCACGATGTCCCGGTCCGCCACGTGCTTCGCGGCGATCATCCCCGCCGCCGCGCTGGAGGACAGGTGCAGGTTGTCCAGGAGCGAACCGAAGGTCTTCTCACCCAGTCCCGCCACAGGGTGCGTCACGCAGCCCACCGTGGGGTCCTCGAATCCAGCGGCGATCTCCTCCAGGTAGCCGTCCCCCACGCGGGTGTTGCTGTCGCTCACCACCCACAAGTCGAACCGGGCCTCGGACGACAGCGTCACCAGCTGGTTCACCTTGGGGTTGAGGCCGGGCTCGCCCTCCTGGAGCACCACGCGCATGACGTGGGGCCACTTCGCCTGCGCGGCCCGAGCCACCGCGTAGGCGGGGTCGCGAGCGTCCTTCACGCCCAGCAGCACCTCGTAGTGGGGGTAGGGCAGCCGCGCGAAGCAGGCGAGGTTCGCCTCCAGGTCGTCATCCACGCCGCACAGCGGCTTGAGGATGGACAGGCCGGGGCGGTGCGTGGGGCCGGCGGGGACGGTGCGGCGGTGGCGGCGCACGAACAGCGCCTGGAGGAGGAGGGCGACGAGGCCCACTGCGGACGCGGCCAGGAGGAGGCTGGATGCGATGAGCATGTCGCCACCCTAGAGGTCCCACAAGGCGGGACCGGGGCGGCGGAACGGCGGGACGGCCAACTCGCCGTGACACGCCGGTGAAGCCGCCTACTCCAGGTCGCGGCTGCGCGGGTGGCGCACGTCCTTGCCACGCACCATGTAGATGACCATCTCCGCCACGTTGAGCGCGTGGTCGCCAATGCGCTCCAGGTGCTTCGCGATGAACATCAACGCCGTGGCCCGGCGGATGTTGCGCGAGTCCTCCATCATGTAGGCCAGCAGCTCGTTGAAGATTTTCAGGAAGAGGGCATCCAGCAGGTCGTCCCCCTTGAGGACGTCCTCCGCCTTGGCTGCGTCCCCGGACACGAACGCGTCCAGCGCCTTCTTCACCTGCTGCTGCGCCAGCTCCGCCAGCTTCGGCGTGTCCACGTATGGCGCCAGCGGCGGCGCCTGGTTCAGGTCCATGGCGCGCTCGGCGATGTTCACCGCCAGGTCACCAATGCGCTCCAGGTCGGTGACGATCTTCAGCGCCGTGGTGATGAGGCGCAAATCGGACGCGGCCGGCTGGCGCAGCGCGAGGATGCGGCGGCACAGGTCGTCGATGTCGACCTCCAGCCGGTTCACCTCGCGGTCCGCCCCGACCACCTGCTCCGCCAGCGCCGAGTCGCGGTCGGTGAGGGCGCGGGTGCTCTGGGAGATGAGGGCCTCCACCTTGGCCCCCATGGCGAGCAGCTTCTCGCGCAGGTTGCGCAGGTCCTGCTCGAATGCCTTGTCGGTGTGCGTGGCCGCCATGTCGTCCTGTTCCGTCGCGCGGGAGGGCTTCAGCCGAACTTCCCGGTGACGTAGTCCTCCGTGCGCTTCTCGTGGGGGTTGGTGAAGATCTGCTCCGTGGGACCGCACTCCACCAATTCTCCCATGTAGAAGAAAGCCGTCCGGTCGCTCACGCGCGCGGCCTGCTGCATGTTGTGGGTCACGATGGCGATGGTGTACGTGGCCTTGAGCTCGTGGATGAGCTCTTCGATCTTCGCCGTGGCGATGGGGTCCAACGCGGACGCGGGCTCGTCCATCAGTAGCACCTCCGGCTCCACCGCCAGCGCGCGCGCGATGCACAGGCGCTGCTGCTGACCGCCGGACAGGCCCAGGGCGCTTTCCTCCATCCGGTCCTTCACCTCGTCCCACAGCGCCGCGCCGCGCAGGGACTTCTCCACCCGGGCGGCGAGCTTCGCCTTGTCCTTGAGCCCGCCCACGCGCAGGCCGTAGGCGACGTTCTCGAAGATGGACTTGGGGAAGGGGTTGGACTTCTGGAACACCATGCCCACCCGCCGGCGCAGGTCCACCACGTCCAGGGCGCGGTCGTGGATGCTGCGGCCGTCCAGGAACACGCTGCCGTCGTGGTTCGCGCCCGGGATGAGGTCGTTCATCCGGTTGAGCGAGCGCAGGAAGGTGGACTTGCCGCAGCCGGACGGGCCGATGAGCGCCGTCACCTTGTGCTCGAGGATGGGCAGGCTCACCTGCTTGATGGCCACCTTGCTGCCGTAGCGCAGGGTGAGCTCGCGGGCTTCCATCTTGTTGCGAGGCGTGGCGGAGGAGAGGGGCATGGGATGAAGAGCGTCAGTGTCCGGCAGCGGCCTTGCGGCGCGTGCGCGTGCGGATGACGACCGCGACCAGGTTCAGGGCGAAGGTGAGGAGCAGCAGCACCAGCACCGTCGCGTACAGCAGCGGGCGGGTGGCCTCCACGTCCGGCGACTGCGTGGCCAGCACGTAGGTGTGGTAGCCCAGGTGCATGAACTGAGAGTTCAGGCTCGTGGGCAGGTCCGGCAGGAAGTACGCCGCGCCGGTGAAGAGGATGGGGGCCACTTCCCCCGCGCCGCGGGAGACGGCCAGCACCGCGCCGGTGAGGATGCCCGGCAGCGCGCCCGGCAGCACCACCCGCGCCAGCGTCTGCGACTGGGTGGCTCCCAGCGCCAGGCTCGCGGTGCGCTGCTCCTGAGGCACGGCGCGCAGCGCCTCTTCCGTGGACACGATGACGACGGGCAGGGTGAGCACCGCCAGCGTGAGCGACGCCCAGAGGATGCCCGGCTGGGCCCAGTGCAGCTCCTCGTAGCCCAGCGCGTGGTCCAGGCCCTTGCCCACGAAGAGGATGAAGAAGCCCAGGCCGAAGAGGCCGAACACGATGGAGGGCACGCCCGCCAGGTTCGCCACCGCCACGCGCACCGCGCGGGCTAGGAAGCTGGTGGGCCGGGCGTACTCATGCAGGTACACCGCGGTGAGCACGCCCACCGGCATCACCGCCAGGGTCATCAGCAGCGTGAGCGCCGCGGTGCCGAAGAGGGCGGGGAAGATGCCGCCGCCCATCATCCCGTCCGACGGCGCCTGGGAGAGGAACTGCCAGGAGACGTGGCTCCAGCCGCCCCGGACGACGTCCAGGAGGATGAGGGCGAGCATCGCCACCATGACGAACGCGGCCAGCCCCGTGAGGGACACGAGCGACAGGCCCACGACCTTGCGTGTGGCGTGCTTCACCCCGCACCTCCCTTGAGCCGCTGGATGACCTTCTTCGTCCACACCCCCGCGAGCATGTTGAGCACGAAGGTGAAGAGGAACAGCTCCACGCCAATGAAGAAGAGCAGCGCGTAGTGCGGGCTGCCCACCACCACCTCGCCCATCTCCGCGGCGATGGTGGCGGACAGCGAGCGCACGGAGTCCCCCAGGTTCCAGGACACGATGGCGGCGTTGCCGGAGGCCATGAGGACGATCATCGTCTCACCGATGGCGCGCCCGAAGCCCAGCACGCACGCGGCGAGGATGCCGGGGGCCGCCGCGGGGAGCACCACCTTCCAGGCCGTCTCCCAGGGCGTGGCGCCCAGCGCCAGGGAAGCCTCCCGGTAGCTGCGCGGCACGGCGGTGAGCGCGTCCTCGGTCACCGTGAAGATGACCGGCACGATGGCCAACGCCAGGCCCAGGCCCGCCACCACGGCGTTGAGCCGGGACGTGAAGCCGAACGTCTCCTGGAGGAAGGAGGCCATGACCATCAGGGCGAAGAAGCCCAGCACCACGGACGGGATGCCGGCGAGCAGTTCGATGGTGGGTTTTAGGATTTCGCGCAGGCGGCGGGGGGCGAACTCCGCGGCGAACAGCGCGCCGAAGATGCCCAGGGGCACGGCCACCAGCATGGACACGGCCGTCGTCTTCAGCGTGCCGATGAAGAGCGGAATCATGCTGACCTTGGGTACGCCGGACACCGGCTGCCACACGTAGCCCAGGGGCTTCCCCTTCCGCACCATCTGGGGAAGGAACATCTTGGAGAAGCTGGCCTCCTCGCGCGCCGCCGCGTCGGTGACGAGCGTCAGCGCCTCCTTCGCCACGAAGACGAGGATGAGCACCAGCGCGGCGATGCCCGTGAAGGCCACCGCGGTGATCAGCGCGGCGATGGCCTTCTCCTTCAGCTGGCGCCGGCGTGCCGCGGGCGACAGCATGGGCAGCGCCACTGGGGGCGCGAGGTCCTGCTCCTGCATGACGGCCTGTCTATCCAACATGGGAACCCCGCGCCGGGTGACAATCGCGTGACGCCAACTACTTCACAGGGAAGTAGCCGACCTGGGTGACGATGGCCTGACCCTCGGCGGACAGCGCGAAGTCGATGAACGCCTTCACTTCGCCCGCGGGCGCCTTGCCCAGGTAGAAGAACAGGTCGCGCGACAGCGGGTACTTGCCGCTCTTCACGTTCTCCGCGCTAGGGGCGAAGGTCTCGTTGCCCTTCTTCACCTTCAGCTCCTTGATGCCCTTGCCGTACGCGGCGCCGCCGTAGCCGATGCCGTTCTTCTCCTTGGCCACCGCGTTGACCACCGCGGCCGTGCCGGGGAGCGTCTGCGCCTCCGGGGCGAAGTCCTCGCCGCCCAGCACATGGTCCTTCACGAAGACGTAGGTGCCGGAGGAGTTCTCACGCGAGTACGGGACGATGGGAGCGTCCTGTCCGCCCACGTCCTTCCAGTTCGTCGTGTCGCCCAGGTAGATGGCCTTGAGCTGCTCCGTGCTGAGCGCGTCCACCTTGTTGGTGTCGTTGACGTAGAAGGTGACGCCGTCCTTGGCCACGGACAGAGCGGTGGGCGCGGTCTTGTTGCGGGCGCGGATCTTCGCCGACTCCGCCTCCTTGATCTCCCGGCTGGACATGGCGATGTCGGTGGTGCCGTTCTGCAGGGCCGCCAGGCCCGTGCCGGAGCCGCCGCCCGTCACTTGAATCTTCGTGGCGGGGTTCTTCTTCATGAACGCCTCCGCCCAGCGCTGGGCGAGGATGACCATGGTGTCCGAGCCCTTCACCGTCACCGTGCCTGCCTGGGCGGTCAGCGGGAGGACGGCAAGCCCGAAGGCGACGAAGCTTGAGAGCAGAGTCTTCTTCATGAGGTGTCTCCTCCTCGAAGGGTGTCGAGGTCGCGTGACGATCTATGGACCCGATGTGGCCGTTTGACGGCCCTTGTGTGACAAATGGGTTACGGCAGGGAGCGCCTGGCTAACCGGCCGCCGGATCCACGATGCGATAGCCAACACCGCGCACCGTCTCCAGGAGGGCACGGGCAGGGCCCAGCTTGTCGCGCAGGCGCATCACGTGCGTGTCGATGGTGCGCGTCTCCAGCGCGCTGGACAGGCCCCAGACCTGCTCCAGCAGCTGTTCACGGGTCTGCACCCGGCCCAGGCGGGCCATGAGGTACTCCAGCAGGCGGAACTCCAGCGCGGTGAGGGGCGTCTCCTTCTCCTCCACGAAGAAGCGGTGCTGGGTGACGTCCAGGCGCAGGGGGCCCAGCGCCAGGGGCGGGTTGCCCTCCTGGGGCGAGGACGAGCGCCGGAGGATGGCCTTGAGCCGCAGCACCAGCTCGCGCACGGAGAAGGGCTTGACGACGTAGTCGTCCGCGCCGACCTCGAAGCCTCGGATGCGGTCCGCCTCCTCGCTCTTCGCGGTGAGCATGACGATGAGCACGTCACGCAGGCGGGGGTTGGCGCGCAGGTGGCGGCAGACCTCGATGCCGGACAGGTCCGGCAGCATCAGGTCCAGCAGCACCACGTCCGGGGTCTGCTCGCGCGCGGCGGTGAGCGCCGCCTCCCCGGTGAAGGCCACGCGGGTGGTGAAGCCCGCGCCGCGCAGGTTGAAGTCGATGAGCTCCGCTAGGTCGCGCTCGTCGTCGACGATGAGTACGTGGGACATGGCGGGCACGTACTGTGCGCGCATCGCTTCGCGCCTACGTGACGCGCCGGCAACAAGTGCGTCACGTCCGTCACGGAAGGGTGTGCGCGAATACGACGGGCGCGGACGGACCCCGAGGAGAAGGGGGACGGGGCCGTCCGCGCCACTTGTCCTCGCCTGGGCTGCGCGAGGCCACCTTTGGCGTGCGGCCTGGCGCATCCGCGCCGTGGCCGTCGCCATTCATTTCGTTGGGCACCACCGGCATGACGGCGTCCACGCCGCGCGGCTCATGGGCTTCAGGCGCGGGAGACGGCGGACGTCAGACGGCGGCGGCTTCGTCCATGCCACCGCGGCGCGGCAGCTGTTTGCGGCGCAGCGCGATGCCTGGCTCATCCGGAGCGTCAGGCGGGGCCACGGGGGCCACGCCGCGCAACGCGGGTTGGAGCGAGGCGAGGAACGCGGCCAGGCCGCATTCGGTGGGGACCGGTTCGATGAACAGGCCGCCCGAACGGCGGTGCTTCTCCGCGAAGACCTTGATGCCGACGTCGGCACGGGGGTGGTCTTCCTCGAAGGGGCGCTGATTGCCCTGGCCCTGGCTCATCGGGACGGTGGGCGTGAAGGGCTTGTTGGGCGCCATCACGCCGGGCAGCAACCCGAGCCCGACGACGACCCCTGCCATCAGCATCAGCTTCAGCAGACTGCTCATGCGTGCCACGACCGACGCGCACGCGCGCTCCAGGCCGTGTCTTGCACCGGGAACCGCGAGGGCTGTGGCCTGGGGGGCATGCATGAGTCGCCGAAGCGAGCATCCTACCGCAACGGCTCTTCCCGCATGCGCCCCAATCCCGGAAAAGCACCTCGTCGCCCGCGAGGGTGGATCACGGGCGCCGCAGGGGCCGCCCCGGCGCAGCCATCCACTGCAGGGTGAATTCGCGGCCCTCGGGCCGCAGGGCGACCGCGCAGCCCTTGCGGAGCTTGTCCGGCAAGGCATGGCCCAGCGCGAGCGCGGCGGCGCGCTCCAGCGAGGGGTTGTGTCCCACCAGCGCCCAGCCCGGGCCCACGTCGAGCGCCAGCTTGAGCACGTTGCGGGCCGCGCCCTTCATGGGGACGAGCGCGGGGTGGACCTCCACGTGGGACAGGCCGAGCGCGTCCGCGAGCAGCTCCGCGGTCTGCACCGCGCGCACCAGGGGGCTGGTGATGATGCCCATGAGCGGCGTGAGGCGCGCGAGCTTCTTCGCGTGCTGACGGAAGGCGGCGCGGCCCTGCGGGGTGAGGGCGCGGGCCTCGTCGCCCAGGGCGTGGGAGTCCTCGGCCACGGCGTGGCGCACGAGGAGGATGGGCAGATCACGTTCGGCCATGGGCTCGCGTTGTAGTGCTTTTCGCGCCCGCGTGGATGTGACGAACGGGTGGACTGCTGAGTGGACTACTCCACACCGCCCAGCAGGAAGGCGAGCAGGAGCAGCGCGAGCACGCCGGTGGTGATGGCGGCGAAGGCGCGGTCCTTCTGCGCGCGGAAGATGCCCAGGGACAGGGCCACGCGCAGCACGGGCACGGTGATCATCACCAGGAGCCCGGCCATCACGAAGGACTGGCCGCGCACGGCCATGACGCCCTCGAAGACGTCCGTCAGTTGGTGCGGCGCGTCGTCCGGCGAGGTGAGGCGCTGGAGCGCGTCCGGGGACGAGAAGTAGTCCGGGTGCCGGAAGAAGGTCATCACCATGCCGCACGCGACGAGCGACAGGCTGAGCAGCACGCCGCCGCGCAACAGCTGGCTGATGAGCAGCTCCGGCGTGAGCGGCACCACCTCGTCCTGCGCGACGGCGGTGGTGGTGGTCTCCGGAGGAGACGGAGGTTCGCCGGTGGCCGAGCTCATCCGTGGATTCCCTTGGACAGCATCTCGTACGACACCCACAGCAGGACGGCCACGAAGAGCCTGCGCAGGGAGCCGCTCTTGAGCTTCGTGAGGTAGCGCGAGCCCGCGAACGCGCCCAGCGTGACGCCCACGCAGACGGGGCCGGCGATGAACGGGTCGATGTCGCCTCGCGCGAAGTAGATGCCCGCACTGGCCGCCGCCGTGACGCCAATCATGAAGTTGCTGGTGGCGGTGGAGACCTTGATGGGCAGCCCCATGGCCAGGTCCATGGCCGGCACCTTCAGCGCGCCGGAGCCGATGCCCAGGAGCCCGCTCACCGTGCCCGCGACGTACATGAGCCCCAGGCCCACGAGCGGACGGTGCACGCGGTACGCCACCTCGCCGCCGGTGGACACGTCGTAGTAGCTGCCGTGCAGCGCGAGCCGGTCCGCGAGGGCATCCGGCGGCGGCTCTTCGCGGGGTCTGCCGTCCTCGCGCAGCTTGCGCAGCATCGCGAGCGCCGAATAGGCCATCACCGCGCCGAAGAGGAAGTACAGCGCGCGCCCGCTCACCACGCCCGCGAGCATCGCGCCCGTGACGGCGCCCGCCACGGTGGCCAGCTCCAGGAACATGGCCACGCGCATGTTGGCCAGCCCGTCGCGCACGTACGCCGCCGCCGCGCCGCTGGACGTGGCGATGACGGACACGATGGAGGCTCCCACCGCGTAGCGGATGTCCACCTTGAGCACGAGCGTGAGGACGGGGATGAGGATGAGGCCACCGCCCAGGCCCAGCAGCGAACCCATCAGGCCCGCTCCAATGGAGATGCACAGCACGATGGCGACGAAGTTGAACGGAGTGGCGTCCAAGACGGTGGCCATCTTCCTCCTGGCCCTCCTGCATGCAAGCGCTTCACGCGCAGCCCGTCTGGTTGCCCGCCCTGGACCGCCCCCCAAGGGTGAGGGGACGGTGGTCCTTCAACGTTGCCGGGGCGCGTTGGACGGCTTCGTGTCGTGTGCCGGCGGCGTGTCCGGGGGCTGCGGTATCTGCCAACCCTGGAAGAGCGGCCAGCCCCGGTAGGGATTGCCCCGGGTGGGTTCTTCCGTGGGTTCCGTTGGCTCCAGGCGCTGACCGGGGTGCGGTGGCGTGCGCAGCAGCACCCACGCCAGCACGACGCACAGCAAGCTCATGGCGACGATGCTCCACGCGCGCGTGCGGGGCTCCAGCTCCATCTAGAAGCGCCCCCGCTTGAGCAGGTCGCCCTTGGAGAGCGAACCCAGCAGGTGCCTGCGTCCATCCACCACGGGCAGCCGGTCCAACTCCGTGTGGCCGAACCGCGCGGCCACCTCCGCCAGGGACAGGTCCGGGGTGATGGGCTGCACACCGGTGTCCATCACGTCCGCGGCCACGGTGGCCTGGAGCAGCGAGTGGTCCGGCAGGTGGCCCTTGAGCGCGTCCAGGGTGATGACGCCCAACAGGCGCCCCTCCGCGTCGGTGACGTAGAGGTCCGCGCCCGCGGGCTGCTCCAGGAGCAGCACCACCACCTCGTCGAAGGGCGCGGAGGGAGGCACCCGCTGCGTGGCCGGTGACAGGAGCGAGCGCACGCCTTCCTCCCGCAGCCAGTGCGGCACGGAGGCGGGCACGCGCACGTCGCGCTTCGCGAGCACGGACGTGTAGAGCGACTCCGGCTCCAGCCGGCGGCTGACGACGGCGGCCACCACCGCGGCGAGCATCAGCGGGAGGATGAGGTCGTAGTCGCCGGTCATCTCGAAGATCATCAGCACCGCGGACACGGACGCATGCGTGGTGCCCGCGAGCACCGCGCCCATGCCGAGCAGCGCGTAGGCCCCGCTGGGCGCCGCCCCGCCCGGAAGCGCCCGCTCCACCATCATCCCGAACGCGCCGCCCAGGAGCGCGCCGAAGAAGAGGGACGGGGTGAAGAGACCGCCCGGCACCCCCGCGCCCGCGCACAGCGACGTCACCGCCAGCTTCGCCAGGGGCAGGATGAGCAGCAGCGTGAGGGGCAGCGTCCCGTGCAGCGCCATGTTCACGGAGTCGTAGCCGTTGCCCATGAGGTACGGCCCCGCGATGGCGGTGACGCCCACCACCGTCATCGCGACCAGCGGCATGAACGGGGTGAGCCACGAGGGCAGCTTGTCCAGCAGGTCCGACGTGAAGTTGATGCCGCGCACGTAGAGCGCGGAGGCCCCGCCCACGAGCACGCCCAGGATGAGCGCGAGCAGCAGTTCGCGCGGGTGGGTGAGGGCGTAGTGGGGGATGACGTAGCTGGGATGGTCCGCGATGAGGGTGCGCGACACGAGCGTCGCCACCACGCACGACACGACGATGGGGCCGAAGAGCTCCAGCGCGAAGCTGCCCAGCAGCACCTCCAGACCGAAGAGGGCCGCGCCGATGGGGACGTTGTACGCGGACGCGATGCCCGCCGAAGCGCCGCACGCCACCAGCACGCGCGCCTGGCCCGGCCCCAACTTCAGCCATCCGGACATCGCGGAGCCACTGGCCGCGCCCGTCTGGAGGAGCGCGCCCTCGCGGCCCAGTGGAGCCCCCAGCGCCACCGCGAGGATGGACACGAAGCCGCGCAGCAGCGCGCGGGGGAAGGGCAGCCGGCCGGACTTCACCCAGATGGACTCGATGATGCCCGCGGTGCCGTGGCCTCGCAGGGGCTGGCCCACCACCAGGGACACCAGCGTCACCAGCGCGCCGCCCAGCACCGGCACCAGGAACCGGCGCCAGCCCGGCGACGCGAGCGCGCCCTCCAGGAAGTGCTCGGAGTTGGTCTGCCAGAACAGGTGCTGGGTGAAGCGCAGCACGGCGAGCAGCGCCACCGCGCCCAGGCCGGAGATGAGGCCCACGCCCACCACCAGCACCCAGAAGCGCCGCTCCTGTCCCAACAGGCCCCGGAGGATCCGCCGCAGCCAGGGCGAGGGTGCCCCCGTCCTCAGGTCGGGATGTACGGCTCCGGATGCGGGTTCGGGCATGGCCTCCACACCTGTCCAATGTACGGAGGAGGGAAGGGCCTTCCCGGGACCGCACG
Source organism: Corallococcus sp. AB018 (assembly GCF_003986945.1). NCBI lineage: Bacteria > Pseudomonadati > Myxococcota > Myxococcia > Myxococcales > Myxococcaceae > Corallococcus > Corallococcus sp. AB018. Next base: position 17,103 of record NZ_RAWR01000034.1, read on the forward strand.
GTATTTCCCGGAGGCTTCCGCCTGGCCGCCTGTCCTCCGGACGGACTGCCGGTCCGACGGAGTCCTGGCCACGTCCCGCTGCGTGCTTTTCGCGGGCTGTCGCGTTCCGGACGGGTGACCGGGCCGCCGGAGTCCTTGCCGCGCAGCGCTGCATGCCTCGCGCGGGCTGTCGCGTTCCGGATGGACTACTTGCCCGACGGAGTCCTGGCTCCCTTTCCCTGCGTGCTCTTCGCGGGTTGGCGAGCACCGGAGTCCCGAGGCGGGGCGCCCGTGGAGGGCTGGCCTTCCGGTTCACCCGTGAGGCCCAGGTGGATGCCGGGCGGCGGAGGGTTCTTCAGCACGGACTCCGTCCGCGTCGCGGGCTCGGTGATGTCCGGCGCGAAGCGGTCCGCCAGCTCCGCGGCGGCGTCGCTCATCTCGCGGTGCGCGACGATGGTGCGCTCCAGCGTCTTGCCCAGCCGGGCCGACGTGTCGAAGGTCTGCCGGGATTCGTCCGAGCCCGGCAGCGAGTCCTGGTACGAGAACGCGAGCGTCGCGTCCCGGCGCAGCGCATCCAGCAGCCGGGCCAGCTGCTGCTGCAGCTCCGCGTCCTGCTCCGCACGAGGGCGCTCCAGCAGGCCCCGCTCGCCGCCGAACCAGACGCGCCCCACCTTCCCGAAGCCCTCGTCCGCGGAGGCCAGGGGCACGTCCTCCATCACGAGCAGCGGGTGCACGCGGCGCGGGAAGTCCTGTTCATACAGCGCGAAGAGCAGGGTGCCGTCCGCGCGAGGGAACACCGCCGCGGTGCGCGAGCCGAAGGGGAAGAAGGGCGTGGCGGACACCTCCGCGCGCTTCGCCACGCGGGCCCGGGCCAGCGCGTCCAACGGCGTCGTGTCCTCCATGGCGCGCTTGGGCGTGCGGCGCAGGTTGTTCATCAGGTCGCGCGCCTGGTCGATGCCCACCACCACGTTGAGCGCGCTGCCTCGCGAATAGCCCGCGTGGTAGACGCCCACCAGCTCGAACTCGCCCGTCTTGCAGGAGATGGCGAGCACGGGCGACCCCGAGTTTCCCTGCGACAGGAGCGCGTCGATGACGAAGTCGTCGTGGTACCACTCCTTGTACTCGTCGCGGTCGTAGGCGGAGATGACCTTGCCCATGTTGGTGGCGTTGAAGACGCCCAGTGGGAAGCCGCGCACGTCCACCACGTCGCGCTCGCGCACGGCGGCGCTCCGGCCCACCTTCCACGGCATCACCGTCAGGGGCGTCTTGGACTTGATGACGGCCAGGTCCAGCTGCGGATCCACCACCGCCTTGGACAACGGAACGTCGTCGCGGTCGTAGTGGTCCGCCTCGTTCTCCACGATGCTCAGGCCGTCCTTCACGCGCTTGCAGCCGGAAGGCACGCCGTCCACCGGGCGCGCGTCGCTGGTGACGTCCGGCCACTCCACGACGTGCTCGTTGGTGAGCAGCAGCGTCTCCCCGGCCTGCTGCTTGTAAGCGAACGCGGTGCCGTGCGCGGACACCGGCGTGCGCGTGCGGCGCACGTTGCCCTCCGCTCCGTAGGACAGGCACTCGTACACGGCGGTGCTGCGCACGCAGTACGTGTACTTCTTCTTCATCGCCTGCTCGAAGGCCCGCGCCTTGGGGGACAGAGCGGCGTAGCTGTCCGCGTATTCGCCTTCGCAGTATGGCGCGGGCGGTGGTGACTCCTCCGCGGGCGCCTCCGTGGGCGGCGGAGTCGTAGAGGGCGCCTCTGCTCCGGCAGCGGTCAGGGACACCGCTACCACCGACAGTCCGACCATCCACCCGACCATGGCCCCTCCCGCGTTGTCGTCGCCTCAGGTGTTGCTAAGGCCCGGCGCGCCCGAGTGCATCTGTGCGTGCGGGAGGCCAAGCGGATTTCGGGCTGCGAAAAGCCCGCTGTCCGTCAGAAGTGACGGCGCGCCTGTCCATTCCCGGACGGGCCGTCCTGACGCACACGGTGGGCGTGGGCCTCACCCGTCCAGGTCGTTGAGCGCGTCGGGCGGAAGCGGTGATGCGCCCGTCACCGTGCCGTCCAGGTCCAGGGGCAGCGTGGACGGATCGACCTCTGGCGGAGGGTTGTTCTCGAAGGGCGCGGCGAGCACGGGGCGCGCACCTCCGGTCCCCGGGGGCGGACGCAGCACGGGCCCCGGAGGAGGCAGCCCCGAGTGCCGCCGCGCGGCCTCCATCAGGGCGTTGTGGTGGCGGTACCTTGCCTCCACGAGCTTGTGGATGAGCAGCGGCCCCCCGGGCACGCGGCGCGCGGTGAGGGCCTGGGTGGCCTTGCGCACCGGGTAGCGCACGCGGCGGATCTGCACGCGCCAGCCCTTGGGGGTGAAGGTGAAGACGCCGTAGGCAGGGCGCAGGTCGCCGTCGCGAGGAATCCCGGCGCTGGCCACGTCCGCGATGAGCATCCGGCCCACGCGCCGGCGGTAGGGGAAGTGCAGGTGCCCGAAGGCGCACGCGGCCGCGTCCAGGTGCGTGAAGAAGCGACGCACCGCGACGTCGTCCAGCGTGGGGTCCAGCGACTCCTCCAGGTTTCGGGGATTCGCGTGGCAGATGAACAGGTCCTGTCCCTTGCGCGGCGTGTAGCGCAGGGAGAAGGGCATCTGTCCCAGCTGGTGGAGCAGCGTGTCGCCCAGCTGGTCGCGCGTCCAGCGCAACAGCTCCGTCTTCCAGTGGTCGCGCTCGCGGTACGCGCCGCCCAGGTAGTTGCCGGCGAGGTACGCGTCCGTGTTGCCCATGATGAGGGCGTGGCACTTGCTGAAGAGCAGCTCCACCGTCTCGCGCGGGTGCGCGCCCCGCAGCGCCAGGTCTCCGGCCGCGACGATGTAATCCGGCGCCACCGATTTGGTGATGTCGTCCAGCACGGCCTCGCAGGCCGGAAGGTTCCCGTGAATGTCCGCGAGGATGGCGACCCGCATGGCCGCCCCCATCCTAGCCCGTCGCAGCCGTCGGGCCAGCCGCCGAGGGTAGAAAAATGACAAAGGTACTGCCCGCGTTCGGCTGGCTCTCCACCTTCACCTCGCCATCCATCGCGCCCATCAGATGCTTCACGATGGAAAGGCCCAGTCCCGTCCCCCCCATGTCCCGGCTGCGGCCCTTGTCCACCCGGTAGAATCGCTCGAAAATCCGGGAAAGATGCTTGGGCTCGATTCCCACGCCTGTGTCGCGCACGCGCACGACGCACCGGCCGCCCTCGTACGCCCCGTCCACGTCCACCCTGCCGCCCGCAGGCGTGTACTTCACCGCGTTGTCGAGCAGGTTGAGGAGCACCTGCTCGATGGCCCGCCCATCCCCCATCGCCACCAGCCCCGGCGGCACGTGCAACCCGATTTGCTGGTTCTTGCCCTCGGCCTTGGGGCGCACGCCTTCTGCGGCGCGGGAGACGGCCAGGGCCAGGGGGACCTCCGTGCGCTGGAAGGTCATCTCGCGCGCCTCCAGGCGGGAGAGCTCCAGCAGGTCCTCCACCAGCTCGGAGAGGCGCTCGGACTGGCGGTGGATGATCTCCACCATCTTGGGCGCCACCTGGGTGTCCTGGAGCGCGCCGCCCTGGAGCGTCTCCGCGTAGCCTCGGATGGCGGTGATGGGCGTGCGCAGCTCGTGGGAGACGTTGGCCACGAAGTCCTTGCGCACCTTCTCCAGCCGGCGCAGGTCCGTGACGTCGTGGAAGACGGCGGAGCTGCCGGGCAAATCCCGCCCCACGGGCGTCACGCGCACGGCCAGGGTGCGGGAGTAGAGCCCCTCGAGCGTCAGCTCCAGCCGCGTGGAGGCGCCTTCATGGCAGGCGCGGGCCACCGCGTCGTTGAGCGCCTCGTTGCGGATGAGCGCGAGCGGCCGCTGGCCCACGATGGCGCCGTGCGCGGGCAGGAGCATCTCCGCGAGCGCGTCGTTGTGGCGTACCACGGTGCCCTCCGCGTCCGTCACCCAGAGCCCCTCCGCCATGCCGTCCAGCACGGCGGTGAGGATGCGAGCCTCCTGGTTGAGCGCGGCGGCGCGCATGGACAGCTTGTCGTCCAGCGTGTCGATGGCGTCTTCCAGCTGCGCCAGGTCGTCCGTGCGCTCCAGGCCCGCGGGCGGTGCCACGTCCATGCCCGCCGCCAGCGACTGCGTCTTCTGGGTCAGCGCGCGAAGCTGTCGCTCCATGGCCACGCGGCTCGTCCCCAGGGCCAGCGCGGAGCCCGCCAGCGTGACGAGCCCCGCGGCGAGCGCGCCCGCCGGGTGCCCGAAGAGCACGAGCAGCGTCGAGACCAGCAGGGGAGGGACGAGCAGGGCCAGGAGCGTGAAGCGCAGGGGCATGGCGGCCTCACGGAGGGCTGAGCTTGTAGCCCACGCCGCGTACGGTCTCGATGATGTCGCCCGCGGGGCCCAGCTTCTCGCGCAGGCGCTTGATGTGCGTGTCCACGGTGCGCGTGTGGATTTCGGCCTGGATGCCCCAGACGTCGGACAGAAGCACCTCGCGCGTCTGCACGCGGTCGCTTCGCTCCAGGAGCGTGCGCAGCAGGCGGAACTCCAGCGCGGTGAGGATGACCTCCTCGCCCTTCACCCGCACCTGGTGGCGCGACGTGTCCAGGCTGATGTCGCCCGCGACCAGCTCCGCGGCGGGGCCTTCCTCCGCGTCCGCGCGGCGCAGCACGGCCTTCACGCGCAGCAGCAGCTCGCGCACGGAGAAGGGCTTCACCACGTAGTCGTCCGCGCCCAGCTCCAGTCCCTGGATGCGGTCCGCTTCCTGGCCCTTGGCGCTGACGATGACGACCGCGGCCTTCTTCAGCTCCGCGTCGCTCTTGAGCATGCGCAAGACTTCACCGCCCGCCACGTCCGGCAGCATCAGGTCCAACAGCACCAGGTCCGGAGGATGGGCCCGCGCCCGGGCGAGCCCCCCCGCGCCGGTGTTCGCCGTGTCCGTTTCGAAGCCCGCCGCGCGGAGGTTGTAGTCGACGAGTCCGGCCAGGTCCTGCTCGTCCTCGATGATGAGGATGCGCGCCATGAAGGTGCTCCCGCGAAGGGATGGAATGCGTGGCGTCCCGTAACAGATTCGTTCCGGCGCGCCCGGGACATCCATGTGACATCCATGCACCATGCCCGCTCTCCCACCAGGGGACCTGGGACCGGGCGTCAGCGCGGAAACACCGGGTCGCAGGACTGCGTGGTCAGCTCGATGGGCGCCGCCACCAGGGTCGCGTTGGTGCCGGAGTTCACCACGCGCAGGTAGTTGCAGGAGCTGCCCAGGAAGCGGGTGGGCGTGTCGGCCGTCAGCGCCTCGATGACGAGCGCGTAGTCGCGGCCCACCGGCACGTCCACGGAAAGCCCCATGGCCGCGCCGCCGGGAGCCGAGGGGAAGCGCAGCGTGCGCCCCGAGTTGCCGTCCGCGTCCTTCAACTCCAGCAGGTCGCTGGAGGACACCTGGGAGGACAGGCAGGTGCGCTGCAGCTCCGTGCAGTTGCGCTTCGTGCCGTCCTTCAACACGGCCACCTGGTACGCGCCCACCTGGCTGGCGACGGCGCGGCTCAAGGTGATGTCCAGGCCCAAGGGCAGGGCCTCCGAAGTGGCGTCCGGGCCGCAGCCGGCGAGCAGCGCCAGCATCAGCAGGGTGGGGCGTCTCATGGTGCTGCGTCCTCCACGCGGATGGTGATGGGCACCCGGCCGCGCTCCTCGGAGGAGGACAGGGCGACCACGCCGGCCGTGCCGCCAATGGCCACCGCGCCCACGGCCACCCAGAGCCAGGGGCTCTTGTACCAGGGGCGGCTCGTCCCTTCCGTCAGGGCCGCGGCGGGTGCGGCCTTCGACGCCACCTGGAAGAGGAGGGGGTGGAACGGATCCCCGCGTCCTGCGAGCCGGCGCTGCGCCGCGTCCACGACCTCGAAGTAGTACTCCACTTCATACGGCGTGGACTCCACCGGCAGCTCATACGCGGGCAGCACGGCGAGGTAGTGCTCGGCCCGGGCGCGGTCGCGCACGAAGTCCACCGACGAGAAGCCCTGCGCCCCGGCGCGCCGGTAGAACAGCCGGGCCCGCGCGCCCAGCGCCATGTCCCGGAGGACGGCGTCCACCTCCACGCGGTCTCCCGGCGCCGGGTCCGGGATGGGGTCCACCTCCAGGGTGACGGGGTGGACGCGGCGGTGGCGCAGGTCCTCCTTCAGCTTCGCGAAGAGGCCGCGGACCTTCGGCGGCGCGGAGCGGGGCAGCTCGAAGTCCGGCCGGGCCTGGAGCAGCTTCTCGTACGCCCCGCGCGCCAGGGCCTCGTCGCCCAGGTAGAGGGCGGTGAGCCCCTGCAGGCGGTAGAGCTCCACCAGCTCGTCGTCCGTGACGTCGGGCGCATCCAGCCCGCCCTGCACCACGCCCAGGGCCTCCTGGAAGCGGCCGGCCTCCAGGAGTTCCTTCGCGGAGTCGATGGCGGGGCTCGTGGGGCCCAACTGGAAGAGGAGGGGAGACGGGGGCAGGGGCGCACGGGCCTGCGCTGGCAGGGCGAGCGTCAGCCCGAGCCCCCAGACACAGAGTGCGCCCCGCCAACCTCGGGCGGGGTTGCGCATCAGATGGAAAGCTAGCAGAGCGGTGTTGAGTGGATCCACGCGGCTCGGCTCGCGAGTCCAACCCGGCGTGTTGACTGAAGGGGGGAGTCCCTCTATGTTGCGCGCCCTTTTGCCGGGAAGCCTTGTAGATGGTCGTAAAGATTGAACAAATCAAAGAAGCAGGGCTGAAGCTCGACGAGCCCATCGCTCCTGGCCTCCTCAAGGAGGCCCTGGAGGGCCAGTCGTCCGGTGAGGGCACTGGCTTTCAGGCGACCGCTCCGTCCACGCTCCACGCCACCCTGCGCAAGCTCAGCGGCGGCGTGCTGCTGAACGGCAACTTCACCGTCCACCTGGGCGCGCCCTGCAAGCGCTGCCTCGCGGACGTGAAGCTGGACCTCCCCGTGTCCTTCATCATCAACCTGGTGCCGGAGTCCCTGGCCCGGGGAGACGACTTCAAGGACGACGACGAGAAGGTCATGGAGAAGAAGGAACGCACCCAGGGTGAATCCGGGGGCACCTTCGAACTGGACGGCACGGACGAGCAGGTTTTCGATGGGAAGACGATCGATCTGGATCCGATCCTCCGGGAACAGGTATTGCTCGCGCTCCCGATGAGCGCGGTCTGTCGGGAAGACTGCCAGGGGCTCTGCTCGCAGTGCGGCCAGAACCTCAATGAAAAGAAGTGCGGCTGCGAGCCGAAGGTCGTGGACCCTCGACTGTCGCCGCTGAAGAACATCAAGCTGAACTGACGGTCCCTATGCCCCTCGCAGGTCGCGAGGGGGGACGGGTCCGATGCCGAGGTGAGCCGTGGGAGTTCCCAAGAAGCGGACGTCGAAGATGCGCCGGGACCGTCGTCGGGCCGGCAACAACAACCTGCGGACCCCCGTGCAGGTCATCAAGTGCTCCAAGTGCAAGGAGCCCGTGATGCCGCACCGCGCCTGCGCGGCCTGTGGCAACTACGGTGGCCGTGAAGTCATCGCGACCGCCGCGGAGTAGTTGAAAGCGGAAGGCTGCCGGTGCGGCTCGTCCTCGACGCGATGGGTGGCGACCACGCCCCCGACGCCGTCGTGGACGGGGGCGTGCTGTTCGCGCGAGCGTATCCCGGGCACGAACTCGTGCTGGTCGGGGACGCCACGCGTGTACGCCCTGTCCTGGAGCGCGCCGGTTCGCCTCCCAACATCCACCTCCACCACGCGTCCGAAGTGGTGGAGATGGACGACCCCGCGACCGCCGCGTTCCGGCGCAAGCGGGACTCCTCGCTCCGGGTGGGCTTCGAGCTCGTCCGGCAAGGGGAGGCGTCCGCCCTCGTGTCGGCGGGCAACTCCGGCGCGGTGATGGCCGGTGGCATGTTGACGCTCGGCCGGATTCCCGGCGTGGAGCGTCCGGCCATCGCGGCCCTGTTCCCGGCCTTGAAGGGCGAAGGCCGCTGCCTGCTGCTGGACGCGGGCGCCAACGTGGACTGCCGTCCCTCGCACCTGGCCCAGTTCGCCGTGCTCGGCGAGGCCTATTCGCGCACCCGCCTGGGCGTGAAGCGTCCCCGGGTGGCGGTGCTCTCCAACGGCGAAGAGGAATCCAAGGGCACGCAGCTCACGCGGGACGTCAGCGCGCTGCTGCGCCGCTCGGACCTGGAGTTCGTGGGCTACGTGGAGGGCAAGGACCTGTTCTCCGGCGACGTGGAGGTCGTCGTGACGGACGGCTTCACCGGCAACATCGTCCTCAAGACCTCCGAGGGCGTGGGCATGGGCATCACCGGACTCCTGCGCTCCGCCATCGAGAAGCGCGGCGGCCTGCCGGAGAAGCTGGGCGCGCTCCTGCTCAAGCCCACCCTGCTGGGGCTGCGCCGCGTCATGGACTACGCCGAATACGGCGGCGCGCCGCTCCTGGGCCTCCAGGGAGTGGGCATCGTCGCGCACGGCCGCTCCTCTCCCCGCGCCATCCACAACGCGCTCGTCACCGCGCTGCAGCATGTGCGCGCGGGCGTGCAGGAAGAGCTGACGCGCTGCATTGCCAACGCCGCCGCCTGGCTTCCTCCCCACCAGCGGGGAAGGAAGGCGGACGGGGACGAAGGGGCCGATTAGAGCGCGCCGGCCATGCGTTGGACTCCGACGACTCGGAGGCCTCTTGGCACGCACGCACATCATCGGAACGGGTTCCTATGCTCCCGCGCAGGTCCTGACCAACCAGGACCTGGAGCGCCTGGTGGACACCAGCGACACGTGGATCCGCGAGCGCACCGGCATCCAGGAGCGCAGGCAGGCCGCCCCCGATGAGGCGACGAGCGACCTGGCGGTGAACGCCTCCCGTCACGCGCTGGAGATGGCGGGCGTGGCGCCCGGCGACCTGGACCTCATCATCGTGGGAACCGTCACCGCGGACATGCCCATGCCTTCGTGCGCCGCGCTGGTGCAGTCGAAGCTGGGTGCGAAGCGCGCCTTCGCCTTCGACGTGTCCGCCGCGTGCGCGGGTGGGCTGTATGCGCTGAGCGTGGCGGACCAGTTCGTGCGCTCGGGCCAGGTGAAGCGCGCGCTCGTCGTGGGCGCGGACCTGCTCACCCGCGCGGTGGATTGGACGGACCGCAACACCTGCGTCCTCTTCGGGGACGGTGCGGGCGCCCTGGTGTTGGCGGCGGAACAGGACGCGGACGAAGACGCCATGGCGCCGCGCGGCATCCTCTCCACCCATCTGCGCACCGACGGCGACCTCGCGAACCTGCTCTGCATCCCTGCCGGTGGCTCGCGTACCCCCGTCACCGCGGACAACGTGGATGCAAATCTTCACAAGCTCAAGATGAGCGGGAAGGAAGTGTTCCGCTTCGCGGTGCGCGCGTTGGTGGAATCCACCCAGACGTCCTTGGGGGCCCACGGGATGGATACGACGCAGGTGGACCACGTCATCGCCCATCAGGCGAACCTGCGAATCCTGGAAGCCGTGATGGAGCGGCTGGAGATTCCCAAGGAAAAATGCTGGCTCAACCTGCACAAGTACGGCAACACGTCGTCCGCCTCGCTGCCCATGTCGCTGGACGAGGCGCAGCGCGCCGGCCGCCTCAAGCGCGGCGACGTCATCGCGATGATGGCCATTGGCGCGGGGATGGCGTGGGGCAGCGCGGTGGTGCGCTGGTAGGCAGGACGACACAAGGAAGGACCGCAACATGGCGAAGGTCGCGTTCGTGTTTCCCGGGCAGGGCAGTCAGGCCGTGGGGATGGGCAAGGACCTCTACGAGCAGTTCCCTGAAGCGCGGGCCGTCTTCGACGCCGTGGACGACGCGCTGCACGAGAAGCTCTCCACCTCCTGCTTCGAGGGCCCGGAAGACGCGCTGAAGCTCACCGCCAATACCCAGCCGGCCATCCTCACGGTGTCGGCCGCGGTTCACGCGGTGTTCCAGAAGCGCGGCCCGGCCCCCGCGTTCGTCGCGGGCCACTCGCTGGGCGAGTACTCCGCGCTGGTGGCCGCGGGCGCCATGAACCTCCAGGACGCGGCGCGGGCGGTGCGCGCGCGCGGCACCTTCATGCAGGAGGCGGTGCCCGTGGGCACGGGCGGCATGGCCGTCATCCTGGGCCTCACCCCGGACGCGGTGAAGGCCGCCTGCGACGCGGCGGCGGAAGGGCAGGTCGTCTCCCCGGCCAACTACAACTCGCCCGAGCAGACGGTCATCGCGGGCCACGCGGCCGCGGTGGAGCGCGCCGGCGCGAAGTGCAAGGAGGCCGGGGCCAAGCGCGTCATGCCGCTGCCCGTCTCCGCGCCCTTCCACTGCGCGCTGATGGACCCCGTGAAGCCGCGCCTGGCGGAGGTGCTGGCGGGCGTGCGCATCCTGGCGCCGTCCGTGCCGGTGGTGAGCAACGTGGAGGCGAAGCCCAACGCGGACGCGTCCCGCGTGGTGCCGCTGCTGCTGGAGCAGGTGAGCTCGCCAGTGCGTTGGATTGAGTGCGTGGAGTCGCTGAAGGCGAACGGCGTCACGCACGTGGTGGAGCTGGGGCCGGGCAAGGTGCTGGGCGGACTCATCAAGCGCATCACCAAGGACATCGAATCGTTCAACGTCGAGAACGCCGCGACCCTGGAGAAGGTGCTCGCCGCGTTGGGGGCAGCATGAGCGGCTTCAAGGACAAGGTGGTGCTGGTGACGGGCGGCTCGCGCGGCATCGGCCGGGCGTGCGCGCAGGCCTTCGCGAAGGCGGGCGCGTCCACCGTGGTCATCAGCTACGTGGGCAACGAGGCCGCCGCGCAGGAGACGGTGGGCCTGCTCCAGCAGGCGGGCGCGAAGGCGGAGGCCGTGCGGTTCGACCTGGCGGACACCGCCGCGTGCGCGGGCGCCATCGACGGCGTCATCAAGGCGCACGGCCGGCTGGACGTGCTGGTGAACAACGCGGGCATGGCCATTGACGGTCTGGTGATGCGCGTCAAGGACGAGGACTGGGACCGGCAGATGGACACCAACCTCCGGGGCGCCTTCGCGCTCATCCGCGCCGCCAGCCGGCCCATGATGAAGCAGCGCTCCGGCGCCATCATCAACATCACCTCGGTCGTGGGGGAGATGGGCAACCCGGGGCAGGCGGCCTACTCGGCGGCCAAGGCGGGGCTCATCGGCCTGACCAAGTCCGTGGCCAAGGAGCTGGCCAGCCGGAGCGTCCGCGTCAATGCCGTGTCCCCCGGGTTCATCGGGACCGACATGACGTCGCACCTGGACGACGAGCTGCGCCAGAAGATGGTGGGCGGCATCGCGCTCGGCCGCCTGGGCAACCCGGAGGAGGTCGCCGGGGCCGTGGTATTCCTCGCGAGTGATGCGGCGTCCTACATCACCGGCGAGGTCCTGAAGGTCAACGGCGGCATGTACATGTAAGCCAAGGTTGGATTGGCGCCGGGCGTGGGATATACCGCGCCCGCCTTGAAGACGGCCCGCGACTCAAAACGGCGGGCCCCATCTGTAGCTGGAGGGTTCTGCACGTATGTCCACCACCGCAACCGACGTGGAAACCAAGATCAAGTCCATCATCGCCGACCAGCTCGGTGTGGGTGAGGATGAGATCAAGCCCGAGTCGTCCTTCATCGAAGACCTGGGCGCGGACAGCCTCGACATCGTCGAGCTGGTCATGGCGATGGAAGAGGAGTTCGAGGTCGAGATTCCGGATGACGAGGCGGAGAACATCAAGACCGTCGGCGACGCCGTGAACTACGTGAAGACCCACAAGAAGTAGGCAGTCGCGACACCCGGAAGTCCGGGGCCTGGGGGAGCGTCCTCACCGGCGCTTCCACGCCCCATCGCGGTCAGCGGAGAAGAACAGTGTCAAACCGTCGAGTCGTCATCACCGGAACCGGCATCATTTCTGCGCTGGGCACCGGCACCGAGAAGAACTGGCAGGCGATGCTGGCCGGTCAATCCGGTATCAGCACGATCACCCGTTTCGACCTGGGGAAGCTCGACGCGCGAATCGCGGGCGAGGTGAAGGACTTCCAGCCCGAGCAGTTCATCGACAGGCGCGAAGTGCGCCGGATGGACCTGTTCGCCCAGTACGCGATGGCCGCGGCCGACATGGCGGTGAAGGAGTCTGGCCTGCCCATCGGCCCGGACGCGCCCCATGGCTACCAGCCGGAGCGCGTGGGCGTCATCGTGGGCTCCGGCATCGGCGGCATCTCCTCCCTGGAGGAGCAGCACCGCAAGGGGCTGGAGAAGGGGTTCGACCGGCTGTCGCCCTTCTTCATCATCCAGATGATCATCAACATGGCGCCTGGGCTCATCTCCATGCGCTACAACTGTAAGGGCCCCAACTGGTCCCCGGTGTCGGCGTGCGCCACCAGCGCGCACGCCATCGGCGAGGCCTGGAAGTCCATCCGCCTGGGTGAGACGGACGCGGCCATCGCGGGCGGCGCGGAAGCGGCCATCACGCCCCTGGGCATGGGCGGCTTCTCCGTGATGAAGGCCCTGTCCACGCGCAACGACGACCCGGCGCGCGCCAGCCGTCCCTTCGACAAGGAGCGCGACGGCTTCGTGATGGGCGAGGGCGCGGGCATCGTCATCCTGGAGGAGATGGAGGCCGCGAAGAAGCGCGGCGCCAACATCCTGGCGGAGGTGGTGGGGTACGGCGCCAACTCGGACGCGTACCACGTCACCCAGCCTGCCCCGGAGGGCGAGGGCGCGGCGCGCTGCATGCGCCTGGCGCTGGCGTCCGCGGGCATGCGGCCGGACCAGGTGGGCTACGTCAACGCCCACGGCACGTCCACGCCGTTCAACGACGCGAACGAGACCAAGGCCCTGAAGGCCGTGTTCGGCGACCACGCGCGCAAGCTGGCGGTGTCGTCCACCAAGTCCATGACGGGCCACATGCTCGGCGCGGCGGGTGGCGCGGAGGCGGTGGTGAGCGTGCAGGTGCTCACCAAGAACGTGCTGCCGCCCACCATCAACATGACATCTCCGGACCCGGACTGCGACCTGGACTACGTGCCCAACACGGCGCGCGACGCCCGTGTCGACGCGGTGATGAGCAACTCGTTCGGCTTCGGCGGCACCAACGCGGTCCTGGTGTTCAAGCGCTTCGCCTGACGGCCATCCGGCCCGCTGCTCCCGGTGACGGGCAGCGGCGGGCAGGGGCCCTCCTTCCCGGCCCCGCCCTCACGGCGCGGGCCCCGCCTTCCGGAGTCCGGCCGTGAAAGTCATCCTCGCCTCCGACCATGCGGGCATCGAGCTGCGCCAGGAACTGGTGGCGCTCCTGAAGGAGCGCGGCGCCGACTTCCAGGACCTGGGCCCCCAGACGCGCGAGTCCGTGGACTACCCGGACTTCGCCTCGCAGGTGGCCCGCCAGGTGGTGTCGGAAGAGGGCACGCTGGGTGTGCTGGTGTGCGGCACCGGCATCGGGATGAGCATCGTGGCCAACAAGCACCGGGGCATCCGGGCGGCCCTGTGCACCACCGAGTTCGAGGCGCGGATGACCCGCGCGCACAACGACGCCAACGTGTTGTGCCTGGGCCAGCGCGTGGTGGGCGCGGGCGTGGCGCGCGGCATCCTGGAGGCCTTCCTCTCCACCGCCTTCGAGGGCGGCCGCCACGAGAAGCGCGTCCAGAAGATTCGCGACGTCGAGGCCCAGCAGCGCTGAGGGCCGTGAGGCGTCCCTTCGCAGTCCCCTTCGTTCGTACGCCAGGAGGCAACCCCCATGGAGAACACCCGCACGCTGTCCCAGGTGGATCCTGAAATCGCCCAGGTGCTCCGGCACGAGACGGAGCGTCAGGAGGAGGGGCTGGAGCTCATCGCCTCGGAGAACTTCGTCAGCCCCGCGGTGCTGGAGGCGGTGGGCTCCGTGCTCACCAACAAGTACGCGGAAGGCTACCCCGGCAAGCGCTACTACGGCGGCTGCGAGGTGGTGGACGTGGCGGAGAACCTGGCCATCGCGCGCGCGAAGGAGCTGTTCGGCGCGGACGCGGTGAACGTGCAGGCGCACTCCGGCAGCCAGGCCAACATGGGCGCCTTCATGGCGCTGATGAAGCCGGGCGAGACGATGCTGTCCCTGGACCTGAACTCCGGCGGCCACCTCACCCACGGCGCGGCGTTCAACTTCTCCGGCAAGCTCTACAAGGTCGTCCACTACGGCCTGTCCCGCGACACGGAGACCATCGACTTCGCGCAAGTGGAGTCGCTGGCCCTGGAGCACAAGCCCAAGGTGCTGGTGGTGGGCGCGAGCGCGTACCCGCGCACGCTCGACTTCGCGAAGTTCCGGGAGATCGCCGACAAGGTGGGCGCCGCCATGCTGGTGGACATGGCCCACATCGCGGGTCTGGTGGCCGCGGGCGTGCACCCGTCGCCGGTGCCCTTCGCTGAAATCGTCACGACGACGACGCACAAGACGCTGCGCGGTCCTCGCGGCGGCATGGTGCTCAGCCGTGAGGCCTTCGCGAAGACCATCAACAGCCAGATCTTCCCCGGCATCCAGGGCGGCCCGCTGATGCACGCCATCGCGGGCAAGGCGGTGGCCTTCAAGGAAGCGCTGTCGCCGGAGTTCAAGACGTACCAGAAGCAGATTGTCGCCAACGCGCAGGCGCTGGCGGAGGCGCTGAAGGCCGCGGGCCTGCGGCTGTGCTCGGGCGGCACGGACAACCACCTGATGCTGGTGGACCTGCGCGCCAAGAAGCTCACCGGCAAGGTGGCCGAGGACGTGCTGGGCAAGGCGGGCATCACGGTCAACAAGAACATGATCCCCTTCGACCCGGAGAAGCCCACGACGACCTCTGGCGTCCGGGTGGGCACCCCGGCCATCACCACGCGCGGTATGCGCGAGGCGGAGATGGCGGTGGTGGGCCGGCTCATCGGCCAGGCGCTGGACGCCGCGCAGGACGACGCGGCGCTCGCGCGGGTCAAGGGGCAGGTGAAGGAGTTGGCGCAGGGCTTCCCGCTGTACGCCTCGCGGTTGAAGTAGCCCGCCCGTGCGCTGCCCCTTCTGTCAGGACCCGGAGAACAAGGTCATCGACTCGCGAGAGTCGCACGAGGGCTCCGTCATCCGGCGGCGCCGCGAGTGCCTGGTCTGCAAGCGCCGCTTCACCACGTACGAGCGGGTGGAGGAGCTCTACCCGCTCATCGTGAAGAAGGACGGGCGCCGCGAGGCCTTCGACCGCGAGAAGATGCTCAACGGCCTGAAGAAGGCGTGTGAGAAGCGCCCGGTGTCCGCCGCGCAGCTGGAGGCGACGGTGGAGGACATCGAGCGGCTGCTCCAGGGGATGGGGGAGAAGGAGGTTCCCTCCTCATCCATTGGCGAGCACGTGATGCGGCGGTTACAGCAACTGGACGAGGTGGCGTACGTTCGCTTCGCGTCCGTGTACCGGAGCTTCCGGGACATCTCCGAGTTCATGCACGAGCTGAAGGACCTGCTCGAGGACCAGGAGCGTGAGCGCAAGGCGAAGCCGCCTGTGACTCCGCCCAAGGACGGTTAGGAAGGGCGGTATGCGCTTGCTCACGAGGTCACGGTTGCAGGCGGTGAAGACGCCCCGCTCCAAGCGCGCGGCGGACTTCGACCACGCGGTGGCCGAGTTCTTCATGCGCATCGCCCTGGAAGAAGCCGCCAAGGGCCTGGGCCGCACCAGCCCCAACCCCGTCGTGGGCGCGGTGCTGGTGAAGGGCGGGCGCATCATCGCGCGCGGCCACCACAAGAAGGCCGGCACGGCGCACGCGGAAGTCGTGGCGCTGGAGGCCGCGGGCTCCAAGGCGCGCGGCGCGGACCTCTACACGACGCTGGAGCCGTGTGACCACTACGGGCGCACCCCGCCGTGCAGCCTGGCGGTGCTGGAGGCCGGCGTGCGGCGCGTGTTCAGCGCGTCGTCGGACCCCAACCCACTGGTCAGTGGCAAGGGGCTCAACCGGCTCAAGCGCGGCGGCGTGGCGGTGGTGACGCACGTCCTCAAGGACGAGGCGGACGCGCTCAACCGGCCCTTCTTCAAGATGATGCGCACGGGCCTGCCGTGGGTGACGCTCAAGGCCGCGGTGACGCTGGATGGGAAGATCGCCGCGCCGTCTGGAGACTCGCGCTGGGTGACGGGCGAGGCTTCGCGCGCGTGGGTGCACCGGCTGCGCAACCAGGTGGACGCCATCCTCGTGGGCGCCAACACCGTGCGCATGGATGACCCGCAGCTCACCACCCGGCTGCCGGGCGGCGGGGGCAAGGACCCGGTGCGCGTGGTGGTGGACTCGCACCTCAAGCTGTCTCCGGGGCACACCGTCTTCACGCAGCGCAGCCCTGCGCGCACCGTCATCGCCACGCTGGAGGACCCGGAGGGACGGCGCGCCCGGCGCTTCCTGGCCCAGGGCGTGGAGGTGTGGAACGTGCGCGCGAAGCAGGACCGCGTGGACCTGAAGGCGGTGCTGAAGCGCGTGAAGAAGGAAGGGCTCAACCACGTGCTCGTGGAGGGCGGCGCGGGCCTGTACGGCACGCTGCTTCGCGAGCACCTGGCGGATGCGCTCGCCCTGTTCCTCGCTCCCAAGCTGGTGGGGGCCGGGGGCCTGTCGTGGGCGGGCGAGCTGGGCGTGAAGGACATGGCCCACGCCCTGGCCGTGAAGGACCTGACGATGGAGAAGGTGGGGGACGACGTCCTCCTGCGCGCGCTGCTCTGAAGGCCAGCGCCCGGACAGGGCATCCGTTAAGGTTCCGGCCATGTTCACCGGACTCATCCAGGACACTGGCACCGTCACCCGCGTCACCACCGGCGCGATGACCGACTTCTGGATTCGCACCTCGCTGGGCGCGGAGGCCTTCGCCCTGGGGGAATCCATCGCCGTGGACGGCGCCTGCCTCACCGTCGTGGAGAAGGGCGGGGACACCTTCCGCGTGCAGGCGGCCCCGGAGACGCTGCGGCGCACCACCCTGGGGGCCCGGAAGACGGGCGACAAGGTGAACCTGGAGCGGGCGCTCGCCCTGGGGGACCGGCTGGGCGGACACCTGGTGTCGGGCCACGTGGACGCCGTCAGTGAAGTGCTGGAGACGTTCGCGGAGGGCGGCTCGTGGGTGATGGTGTTCCGGCTGCCCCCGGAGCTGGCGCCCTGCTTCATCGAGAAGGGCTCCGTCACCATCGACGGCATCAGCCTCACGGTGAACGCGGTGGAGACGGACCGCTTCCGGGTGCAGCTGATTCCGGAGACGCAGGAGCGCACCACCCTGCACGGCAAGGGGCCTGGGGCCCGGGTGAACCTGGAGGGCGACCTCATTGGCAAGTACGTGGCCCGGCTGTACGCCCTCCGGGGCGCCCCGGAGGCCGCCGCCCAGGGAGCGGGGCTGACGGAGGCGGTGGTGCGGGCCGCGGGTTTCAGCCCTCGCGGGTAGGGGCTCGGGTGGTGTAAGGAGCGCGCCATGCCTCGCTACTTCGAAGGGGATTTCCTCCCCCCCCAGGGCCGGTTCGCCATCTGCGTGTCCCGGTTCAACAGCTTCATCACGGAGGAGCTCTTGAAGGGCGCCGTGGACACCCTGGTGCGCCATGGCGTGAAGGACGACGCCATCGACGTGTACCGCTGCCCCGGCACCTATGAGCTGCCCGGCGTCACCCGCCGCGTGTCGGAGGGTGGCCAGTACGCGGGCATCATCGTCCTGGGCGCGGTGATTCGCGGCGGCACCCCCCACTTCGACTACGTGGCTGGCGAGTGCGCCAAGGGCATTGGTTCGGTGGCGTTCAGCGCCGCGGCGGGCCCCCGGCCTGCGGCGGTGACGTTCGGCGTCCTCACGTGCGATACCGTGGAGCAGGCCATCGACCGGGCGGGCGTGAAGGCGGGCAACAAGGGCGCGGAGGCCACGCTGGCCTGCATCGAGATGGTCAACCTCTTCGCGCGGATGTCCGGCGCGGAGCGAAAGGGATAACCGCGATGGGCGCGCGCAGAACGGCACGAGAGCGGGCGCTGCAGGCGCTCTACAAGTTGGAGATGACCCAGGGCGCCACCACGCGGGAGGCCCTGGACGCGGCGTGGGCCGCCTCCTCGGAGGACGGTACGCCGGAGCCGGACGCGGTGAAGTTCGCCAAGGAGATCGTGGAGGGCGTGGAGGCCCACCGCGAGGAGATTGACGGGCTCATCGAACGCCACAGCCACAACTGGCGCCTGGACCGCATGTCCCGTATCGACCGGAACGTGCTGCGGCTGGGCATCTTCGAGCTGAAGTACCGCCCGGACATCCCCCGCAAGGTGACCATCAACGAGGCGGTGGAGCTGGGGAAGAACTTCGGCAACGAGGAGTCGAGCGCCTTCGTCAACGGCCTCTTGGACCGCGTCGCGGTGGCGCTCGGGAAGCCGTGAGCCAGACGCAGACCCTGGACGTGGGCCTGGAGGGCCTGGACGCGCTGAACGGGGTGGACGCCCTCTGCCTCTTCGTGGCCGAGGACGACCGCCCCCTGCCGTCCTCCGCCGGCTACGTGGACTGGCGGCTGTGCGGCGCCCTGTCGCGCGTGCTCCAGGGTGGGTTCTTCACCGGCGTGAAGGACGACTGGCTCCTGTTGCCGTCGGACGGGAAGCTGACCGTGCCGCGCATCTTCGTGGTGGGGCTGGGCTCCCGGAAGCGCCTGGACGCGGCCTCGCTGGGCGAGGCGCTGGCGGGCGCGGCGAAGGTCTTGAGCCGCGCGAAGGTGGAGTCCGTGGCCTTGGAGGTGCCTCAGGGGTCTTCCCTGAGCGACTCCGCTCGGGCGGAGGCGTACCAGCGGCAGTTCCTGCCCGCGTTCAAGGGGGGACGGGTGTCCCTCCTCGCGGACAAGGGCCTTGTCGGGTCGCTGTCATCCCGGAAGGGTTGACGCACAGCGGCCAGACAGGGGTTCTGCTAGCATCCGGCCCTTGAGGCGCGCGCGATGAAGTTCAAGGTGTTGATCGTCGAGGACTCCAAGGTGTCGCGCGAGCACATCGCCGCGACCGTGGAGGCCGTGGACGGCGTCGAGGCCGTCACCACCGCCAGCGGCTTCGAGGCGCTGAAGCTGCTGCCGCGTCAGCGCTTCGACCTGATCATCACCGACATCAACATGCCCGACATCAACGGGCTGGAACTCATCAACTTCGTCAAGAAGAACCCCAACTACCGGGACGTGCCGCTCATCATCGTCACCACCGAGGGGCGTGAGCAGGACCGTTCGCGGGGCATGGCGCTGGGCGCCGCTGGTTACCTGGTGAAGCCGTTCCAGCCGGCGGACCTGGAGGCGCTCCTGCGGCGCTTCCTGAAGCCGCTGTGACGCCTGGGGGCAAGGCGCTCGCGGAGTTCGTCGCCGAGGCCACCGAAATCCTGGATGCGCTGGGCCGCGACCTGCTGGCCCTGGACGAGGCGCGGGGCCTGGAGGCGGACCCCGAGCACATCAACGGCATCTTCCGCGCGGCGCACTCGCTCAAGGGCCTGTCGGGCCTCTTCGGCCAGGAGCGCATCACCCAGCTGGCGCACGCGGCGGAGGACCTGCTGGACCGGCTTCGGCTGGGCCGGCTGACGCTGGACGACCAGGTCCTGGACACGCTGGTGGACGCGCTGGACACGTTCCAGGCGCTGCTCGGAGAGGCGTCCCGGAGCGAGGAGGGCCCCGAGCTCTCCCAGCGCACCCGCGACATGGAGGACCGCATGGCGCGGCTGGGGTCGCCCCCGCCCGCCGTGGAAGAGGATCCGCTGGAGCGGCTGGAGCTGGACGCGACGGTGCGCGCCGTCTTCACCGAGTACGAGGAACACCGGCTGCGCGAGAACGTGCGGCGCGGGGTGGCGCTGTGGCGGGTGCGCGCGGCGTTCGACCTCACGGACTTCGACCAGGGACTCGCGGACCTGAACGCGCGCCTCAAGCCCCTGGGCGAGGTCATCAGCACGCTGCCCTCGTCGCGGCCGGGCGGCTCCACCGGCATCGCGTTCGATCTCATCTTCGGCGCGAAGGTGGGTGCGCAAGCGCTGGAGGACGGCCTCCGGGGCACGCCCGCGGAGCTGGCGCCGCTGTCCGTCCGGCCGCCGGAATCGGGCTCGACGGGGCCCGCGTTCGACATGCCTCGGCCACGCGATGCCGCGACCGTGCGCGAGGACGTCGAGGTGCTGCCTCCGGAGGACGAGGACGCGGAGGGGCCGGTGGAGACCCGAGGCCTCGCGACCGTGTCCGCGCACCCGGGAGCAAGCCCTCCGCGCATGCGGGCGGTGACGCCTCCGGCCACGGTGGTGGGGCTCCAGGCCGCCGCGTCCGCGCCCCTCACCGCGGGCCGCCCCAAGGCGGAAGAGACGTCCCTGCGCTCGCTCACGCAGACCGTGCGCGTGGACATCGGGCGGTTGGACGGGCTCATCAACATGGTGGGCGAGCTGCTGCTTATCAAGGCCAACCTCCAGCGGCTGGCGGAGACGTCCCGGCAGGACGGCACCGTCGCGCTGTCCAAGCTCTTCGGCCAGGAGCTGTCGCGGGAGACGCGGCAGCTGGAGCGCAAGCTGGAGGCGCTCCAGGAGGGGCTGCTCGAAGCGCGCATGGTCCCGGTGGGCCAGGTCTTCGACAAGCTGGCGCGGCTGGTGCGCAAGATTGCCCGCGAGGCCGGCAAGGAGATCGACTTCGTCAGCTCCGGCGGCGAGGTGGAGCTGGACAAGCTCATCGTGGAGGAGCTCAGCGACCCGCTGATGCACCTCATCCGCAACGCCATCGACCATGGCGCGGAGGGCCCGGAGTCGCGGCTGTCCGCGGGCAAGTCCCGGCGCGCGACGGTCCGGCTGCGCGCGGAGCAGAAGGGCAACCACGTCGTCATCAGCGTGTCCGACGACGGCTCGGGCATCGACGAGGTGCGCGTGCGCGAAGTGGCGCTGTCGCGCGGGCTCGTCACCCCGTCGCAGGTCAGTGAGATGACGCGGCGCGAGCTGCTCAACCTCATCTTCCTGCCGGGCTTCTCCACCCGCTCCAGCGTCAGCGCGCTCTCCGGAAGAGGCGTGGGCCTGGACGTGGTGAAGAACAACCTGGGCAACCTCTCCGGCATCATCGACGTGTGGAGCGAGCGCGGGAAGGGCACGGCCTTCCACCTGACGCTGCCGGTGACGCTGGCCATCGTGCGCGCGCTGGTGGTGGGCGTCAGCGGCCGCACCTACGCGGTGCCGCTCAACAGCGTGCTGGAAATCCTGTCCGTGCAGCCGCGCGACATCCGCACCGTGGAGCGGCGCGAGGTGTTGGACCTGCGCGGCCAGACGCTGCCCTTCCTGCGTCTGGGGCGCCTGTTCCACCTGCCGGAGCGCGAGGTGAGCCGCCACTTCGTCGTCGTGGTGGGCCTGGCGCAGCAGCGGCTGGGCATCGCGGTGGACGAGCTCTTCGGCCAGCAGGACATCGTCACCAAGCCCCTGGGCGGCCGGCTGAGCCGCGTGAAGGGCATCTCCGGCGCCACCGACCTGGGCAACCGCCGCACCGTCCTGGTGCTGGATGTCGCGGAACTCCTGGAAGAGGGCATCGCGCAGGAGCGGCGCCGCGCTTGAGGCGTCCACGCCGGGGGCTGCTATCCTCCCGGGCGTGTCCCGTTTCGAAGCCCTGCTCGACGCGTTCTTCTACCGTCCGGACGAGGACGTCGGCGGCCTGCTGGACTTCGCCGCGGGCAGTGACGACCTGGCGCAGCCTCTGCTGGAGGAGGAGCCCGTCGAGTACCTGGCCTTCCGCCTGGAGGCGGAGTGCTACGCGGTGCCCATCCTCGCGGTGAGGGAGATCTGCAAGGTGCCGCTGCTCACGGAGATTCCGCGCGCGGAGCCGCAGCTGTTGGGCGTGATGAACCTGCGCGGGGAGCTGTTGCCCGTCTACGACGTGAAGCTGCGGCTGCGGCTGGCGGACGTGCCGCCACTGGTGGCGGGGCCGGACGCGGGCCTGCCGCCCCGGGCCTCGCGCATCCTGGTGCTCAAGACGGAGGACGGGCCCGCGGGCGTATGGGTGGACTCGGTGGCGGGTGTGGTGCGGCTCAAGCCGTCCATGGTGGAGCTGTCGCCCGCGGGGCTGCGGGGAGACCGGGACTGCGTGGCGGGGTTGGGGCGCAAGGGCTCGCAGCTCTACATCCTGTTGGATCCGGAGCAGGCGCTCGCCCCATGACGGACCCCGTGAACCTGATGGTCCGCCGACCGCGCGGCGAGAAGACCTCCGAGACGCCCTCGGCCGAGGTGCAGCTGTGCGCCTTCTTCGTGGGCAACGAGGAGTACGTGCTGGACATCATGCGCGTGGAGGAGATCCTCCCGCCCCAGCGCGTGATTCCCATCCCGCACGCGCCCGCCTTCGTGGAGGGCGTGCTGCACCTGCGCGGCGCGATGCTGCCCGTGGTGGACCTGCGGCGGCGCTTGCTGGGCGAGCCCGCGCAGGAGACGCGGCGCACGCGCCTGCTCGTGTGCCGGCTGGGAACGCGGCGCGTGGTGACGCGGGTGGACCGCGTGGCGGAGGTGCTGCGCGTGCGCCGGGCTGACATCAAGCCCGCGCCGGCGCTCATGGCCGGGGGGCGCACGCCGTTCGTGGTGGGCGTGTGCGGACCGCCGGAGCGGCTGAGGCTGCTCTTGGACTTGAAGGCGCTCCTGCGCGCGGAGCTGGAGCGCGACTCCCGCCCGCCGCCCGCTGGCTGAGCGCGCGTTTTCGGCGTGCGCATCCCGGCTTTAGGAGGGGGCCTCATGCGAGACCTGAGCGGGCACCGGAAGTCCCTGGGGTTCCTCTACCTGTTCGTGCACACGCTGATGCTGGCGGGCACGGGCGTGCTGGCGTACGTCACGGCCGCCCTGGGCTTCGTCGCCGCCGCCGGCAGGTCCGCCCCCGCGATTCCGGTGTGGGAGAACCCGCTCGTCCTCGCGATGGCGGGCATCTTCGTGGTGCTCCTGGCGGCGTCCATCGCAGGGCTCGCCCTGGGCCTGGGGCTCGTGCGCGGCCGCCCCGTCTCCAAGGGCCTGGCGACGTTGCTCGGCCTCGTGGCCCTGCCCACTTTTCCGCTAGGTACGGTGCTGGGCGTCTACTCGCTCTGGTTCTTCGGCCAGGAGGGCTGGGACGCGGACCTCCAGGAGGCCTGAGCGCGCCGCGTGTGGCGAAGGGTGCGAAGGTGAACGTTTCCATCCGGCGCAGGGCTGTCCACCTGCGGTGGGAGCAGTCTCGTGGGACGCGACTCCCCCGGCGGCTTCGAGCAGGATGGAGCCAAACCGAGCAACACGAGCCCCGAAGGAGGACGGCGGATGAGCGACACGGTGCGGTCCCCCGCGGGGCAGGAAGAGGCGCGGTATCGGGCATTGCAGGCGGTGGATCCGCGTGCGCCCGGAGCCCTGGAGACCTTCACCACCGGTCTGCATGACGAGAGCTGGCGCGTGCGCCACGCGGCGGCGGAAGGACTGCGCCACGTGCCGGATGCGCGGAGCGTCACCGCGCGGCTCATCTCCGTCCTGGGCAAGCGCGGCGAGACGGGCGCGCGCAACGCGGCGGCCGAGGCGCTGGCCGGAATGGGCCCGGTGGCGATCCCGCCGCTGGTGCACCTGCTGGAGCACGAGGATCCGGATCAGCGGAAGCTGGCGGCGGACATCCTGGGCCAGCTGGGCCGTCCGGAGGTGGAGGACGTGCTCCTGCGCGCGCTCTCCGACGACGACCTCAACGTGCGCGTGGCGGCCGCGGAGGCGCTGGGCCGGATGGGCGGGGACGCCGCGGCGCGGGCGCTGGAAGGCCTGCTGGACGCGCCCACGCCCCTGTTGCGACTGGCCGCGCTGGAGGGGCTCGCGTCGCTCAAGCGCGCGCCCCCGTTGGTGCGGGTGCTGGCGCTGGTCGAGGACCCGGGGGTACAGCGCAGCGCCCTGCGGCTCCTCGGCCTGTACCCCCCGGGCGTGTCCACGGAGCGCATCTGCCGGGCGCTGGCGTCGCCGGTGCGCTCGGTGCGCGAGGCGGCGCTCGTCGCGCTGGGGAAGCAGGCCGTGGGGCTGGGCCCGTACGAGCGCGGTGAGCTGGATGCCGTGGCTCGCTCGGTGCTGAGCGGCATCCCAGGTGTGACGGCGCATGTGGCGCAGGCCCTGGACGGCGATGATGTCCGGGTGCGGGCCGGCGCGCTGGTGGCGGCCGGAGCGCTGGGCGAAGCGTCGCTCGCGGTGGCGGTGGCGGAGGTGGCGCGCGAGGACCGGCTGTTGCGCGAGGTGCTCTTCACGCTGGGCCAGCTGGGGCCGGAGGGCCGTCGCCTGCTGCTCGGGAGCATGGGCACGCTGTCGCTGCCCGCGCGCACGGTGGCGGCCGAGGCGCTGGTGTTGCTGGTGGACTCGACGTCGGTGTCGGAGCTGTGCGCGCTCCTGGAGTGGGCGGAGGACGACCTGCGCGCGGTGGTGGTGCGCGCGCTGGGGCGCACGCGCTCGCCGGAGGCCGTGGCGCCGCTGGTGGAGCTGCTCTCGGACCCCGCGCTGTCGGGCATGGCGGCGCGAGCGCTGGAGCAGCTGACCGTGGCCCACCCGCTGGCGGCGCTGGCCGCGCTGGAGGAGGCGGTGGAGCAGCGCACGACGCCCGCGGCGGTGGCGGTGCTGGGCCGGTTGGGTGGAGCGCGGGTGCTGCCCGTGCTGCGGCGGATTGCTCGCGATGAAGACGCTTCCTGGCGCGCGGCGGCGGTCGAGGCCGCGGGCCGGGCGGACGGCGAGGCCGGCATGGAGCTGGCGCGCGGCGCGCTGGCGGACGAGTCCCCCAAGGTGCGCATCGCCGCGGTGCGCTCCCTGGGGCAGCAGGGCGGCAGGGAGGCCGCGACGTTCCTGGGGCTCGCGCTGAAGGACGAGGACCGCGGTGTGCGAGTGGCCGCGGTGGAGGCCGTGGGCGTGGCGGGCGCGAAGGAGCGCTCGCCGGACCTGGAGGCCCTGGTGCGCCACGGCGATGGTGCGCTCGCGATGCTGGCGGTGCGCGCACTGACGAAGCTGGGCACGGTGGGCGCGGGCGTGCTGTGGGACGCGCTCAGCCATCACGACGCGGAGGTGGTGAAGGCGGCGTTGGCGGCGCTGGGGTCGGCGGAGGCCTCGGCGGATGGGGCGGCGCTGGCGGTGTCGCTGCTGGGGCATCCCCGCTGGGACGTGCGGGCGACCGCGGCGCGCGTGCTGGGCGGGCTGGGGCGGCCGGAGTGCCTGCCCGCGCTCGAGCAGGCGATGGCGGTGGAGCAGGACGCGCTGGCCCAGGTGGCGCTGGCGGAAGCGGTCGTCCGGTTGTCGGGGCGCTGAGGAGAGGACTCGGATGCCACGCTTCGACGAGGGCCGCCCGGAGATGACGCTGGAGGAGTTCCGGCTGCTGCGCGACCACGTCTACGCGCACTGCGGAATCCTCATCCACGAGAACATGAAGTTCGTGATGGAGCGCCGGCTGTGGCCCCGGCTGGAGGCGCTGGGGATCCAGGACTTCGGCTCCTACCACCGCTACCTGCGCTACGACGCCCAGCGCAGCGCGGAGCTGGAAGCGGCGGTGGAGTCCCTCACCACGCACGAGACGTACTTCTTCCGCGAACCCGCGCAGCTCAAGGCCTTCTGCGAGGAGTTGCTCCCCATCCTGGAGAAGCGCAACGCGCACACGCGGCGGCTGCGGCTGTGGTCGGCGGGGTGTTCCTCCGGTGAGGAGGCGTACACGCTGGCCATGCTGCTCAAGGAGAGCGGCCGCTTCGACGACTGGGACGTGGAGGTCCTGGGCACGGACCTGTCGCGCCGCGTGCTGGCCGTGGCCCGCCGCGCCGAGTACGGCCCCAGCGCCCTGCGCGCGACGCCGCCGGACCTGCTGGAGCGCTACTTCGTGCCCGCGGGGGTGAACCGCGTCCGCGTGCGCGACGACGTGAAGGCGTGGGTGAACTTCGGTCACCACAACCTGTCGGACGTGGCGGGCAGCCAGCTGGTGCCGCGCTCGGACGTCGTCTTCTGCCGCAACGTGATGATCTACTTCGACCTGGCCGCGCGCCGCCGCGTGCTGGGCGTCATCCGCGACCGGCTCTGTCCCGGGGGCTACCTGCTCCTGGGCCACGCGGAGAACCTGCTCAGCCTGGGCGCGGACTTCGAACTGGTGCACCTGAAGGGCGACCTCGTCTACCGCCGGCCCGAGCTTCCGGGCGGGGAGGGCCGCTGATGGGACGCCCGCTCACGGTGCTCGTCATCGACGACTCGGCCACCAACCGCCGCACGCTCACCACGCTGCTGGAGTCCTCCCAGGAGGTGATGGTGCTGGACTGGGCCCAGGACGGCGAGGAGGGGCTCAGGAAGGTCCTGGACCTGAAGCCCGACGTGGTGACGCTGGACCTGGAGATGCCCCGGCTGGGCGGCCACACCTTCCTGCGGCTGCTCATGCGCGCGGCGCCCACGCCCGTCATCGTCATCTCCAGCTACGCGCACCGCTCGGACGTGGGCAAGGCGCTGGAGCTGGGCGCGTTCGACTTCATCGCCAAGCCGCCCCAGGTCACGCCAGCGGCGCTGGAGCACCTGCGGCGCGAACTCATCGACAAGGTGCTCGCGGCGCGCCACGTGAAGGCCGGGGGACGCCACGGGGCCGCGCCGCGCGGCGTCGTGCTGTCGGGGGAGGTGCCGCAGATCATCGCCGTGGGTGCGTCCACGGGCGGGCCTCCCGCGGTGCAGCGGCTCCTGGAGGGACTGGCCACCGAGCCGACCGTCAGCGTGCTGGTGGGCCAGCACATGCCGTCGCAGTTCACCAAGGCCTTCGCGGAGCGGTTGGATCGCATCGGCCCCTTCACGGTGAGGGAGGCGTGCGAGGGCGACATGGTGAAGCCGGGCCACGTCTACATCGCGCCGGGAGGTCGCCACCTGTTGCTGTCCGACCGCACCGGGCGCCTGGAGCTGCGCACGCCGTCGCCCGTGCCCGCGGACAAGTACGCACCGTCGGTGGACCGGCTCTTCGAGAGCGCGGCGGACGTGCTGGGACCGCGCGCGGTGGCGGTGGTGCTGACGGGGATGGGAGCGGATGGGGCGCAGGGCGTGCGCGCCGTCCACCGCGAGGGCGGCGAGACGTGGGCCGAGTCCGAGGACACGGCGGTGGTGTATGGCATGCCCAAGGAGGCCATCGCCACGGGCGCGGTGAGCCGGGTGCTGGCCCTGGACGCCATCGGGACGGAGCTGGCCGCGCTGGTGCGCCGCCGACGGCAGTCCGGCGGGCAGTGAATCGCTGGCTGCATGACAGCCGCCGCACAATCCCAGGCCGGACGGCGTGCGGGTGCTAGGCTGGTGTCCATGTCGCAGCAGATCCGCGCGCTGGTGGTGGATGACTCGCAGGCCATGCGCCGCAGCATCATGTACGCGCTCCAGCGCCTGGCCGGGGTGGTCTGCATCGAGGCACAGGACGGCGTGGAGGGGCTGAAGAAGCTCTCCACGCAGGGCCGCTTCGACCTGGTGATGACGGACATCAACATGCCGTTGATGGACGGGCTGAAGCTCATCCACCACATCCGCCAGACGGAAGAGCACCGGGCGGTGCCCATCGTCGTGGTGACGACGGAGGGCGCGGCGGCGGACCGCGAGCGGGCCATGGCGCTGGGAGCCACGGCCTACCTGGTGAAGCCCGTGCAGGCCCGCGTGGTGCTGGACACGGTGAAGGAACTGCTGAAGCTCGGCTGAGCTTCGACAGGAATCCCAAGGGCACGCATGGAACCGGCGCTGGACGTCGAAGGGCTGGAGAAGACGTACGGCGCGGTGCGGGCAGTGCGCGGCCTGTCCTTCCAGGTGGCACCGGGCGAGGTGCTGGGGCTGGTGGGGCCCAACGGCGCGGGCAAGACGTCCACGCTGCGGTGCCTGGCCGGAATCCTTCCGGCCTCCGAGGGGCGCGTGCGGGTGGCGGGCTTCGACGTGGCGCAGGCGCCGGTGGAGGCGAAGCGCCAGCTGGCCTTCCTCCCGGACGAGCCGCGCTTCTTCGAGTATCTCACCGTCTGGGAGCACCTGAACTTCACCGCGCGCCTCTACGGCGTGGAGGATTGGGAGGAGCGGGGCCGCGAGCTCCTGGCGGAGATGGAGCTCACGGGCCGGGAGAAGTCACTGCCGGGTGAGCTGTCGCGGGGCATGAAGCAGAAGCTGTCCATCGCGTGCGGCTTCCTGCACCAGCCCCGGCTCATCCTCCTGGATGAGCCGCTGACGGGGTTGGATCCGCTGGGCATCCGCCGCATGAAGGCCTCGCTGCGCCGCCGCTCGGAGGAGGGCACGGCGTTGGTGCTGTCGTCGCACCTGCTCCCGCTGGTGGAGGAGCTGTGCCACCGGCTGCTCGTCATCGCCGGAGGGCGCGCGGTGGCGCTGGGTTCGCTGGCGGAGATTCGCGAGCAGATGGCGGGCGGAGCCGGGGACGGCGCGTCGCTGGAGGAGCTGTTCGTGCGCATCACCAGCGCGGCGTCGGAGGAGGCGGAAGCGCGGGGGACCGAACCGGCGTGAGCTTCCCGAGCGCGGTGGCGTTCCTCTGGGTGAGGACGTGGCGCAACCGGGTGGTGCGCCAGGTGCAGCGGCTGAAGCGTCCGCGCTACCTCCTGGGCGCGCTGGTGGGGCTCGCGTACCTGTACTCGCTGGTGGGGCGCAGCGTCTTCGTGCAGGGCACGGGCCGCGCGGTGTCGCCCAACGCGAGGCTGTTCGCGGAGTTCTCGCTGGAGGTCTCCGTGCTGGGCACGCTGGTGACGGCGTGGGTGCTGGGCGCGGACCGGCCCGCGCTGACCTTCACGCAGACGGAGGTGCAGACCTTCTTCGCCGCGCCCGTCACGCGCAAGGCGCTCCTGCACTACAAGCTGCTGCGCGGCCTCTTGAGCGCGATGCTCGCGGCGCTGGCGGCGACCCTCTTCGTGGGGCGATTCACGAGCCCCCAGCCGGTGCTCTTCTTCCTGGGCGCGGCGCTGGCCATGGGGACGCTCTACCTGCACGGCACGGCGGCGTCCTTCGTGCGCGCGTGGCTCGTGTCTCAAGGCCGCTGGGGCAGCGCGGTGCGGTGGGCAATCGTGGCGGTCGTCATGGTCGCGGGGATGGGCACGCTGTTGTCCACGCTGCGCGACTACCCGCTGCCAGAGAACCTCTCCCGACCCTTCGCCGTGCGCGAGTGGTTGCGCGATGTGCTCGATGCTCCCGGCCCCCGAGCGGTGCTGTGGCCGGGCCGGGCGCTGGTGGCCCCCGCGATGGCGCGAAGCTGGGAGGGCTTCCTGCGCTACCTGCCCGCGTCGCTGGCGCTGCTGGTGGCGCACTACGCCTGGGTGCTCGCGGTGGAGGTGCCCTTCGAGGACTCCGCTGTGGCCGGGGCGGAAGCGCGGACGAAGCGCAGGGAGCAGCGGGCCGCGCGCTCGGGAAATCTGCGCGTGGGCCGGGTGCCCTTCGTGCTGAAGGCCCGGGGGCGTCCGGAGGTGGCGCTCCTGTGGAAGAACCTCATCGCGCGCAGACGCATGGGCAGCGGGCTGGTGATGTTGCTGTCCTTCGGGGTGCTGGGCGCCGTGTTCGCGCTGGTGATGGGGGACACGCGGCTGTTCTCCAACAGTCGTGAGTTCCTGGGCCCCATGGCGCTGATGGTCGCGGTGGCCATGGCCGTGATTGGCCCGAGCGCGTTCCGCACCGACCTGCGCATGGACCTGCCGAAGCTGGAGCTCTTGCGCGCATTGCCGCTCACGGGGCGGCAGGTGGTGGGCGCGGAGCTGGCGGCGTCCGCGCTGACGTTGGGCGTGGCGCAATGGGTGATGCTGCTCGTGGCGCTGGTGCTGGGCGTGGGCGCGGACGACGTGACGCTCGCGCCGTGGTCCACGCCGGTGGTGCTCGGCCTCTTGTCGGTGTTGCCGGCGCTGGGCCTGGCGGGGCTGTTCGTGCAGAACGCGGCGGTAGTGCTGCTGCCCGCGTGGATTCCGGCGGACTCCGAGCGGGCGCGTGGCGTGGAGGCGCTGGGCCAGCGGCTGCTCACGCTGGTGGGCACGCTGGTGGTGACGTTCCTGGGACTGTTGCCGGCCGCCGTTGTAGCCCTCCTCGTGGGCTATCCGCTGTTCACTGTCATGGGGCGCTGGGCGGTTCCGCTCGCGGGGCTGGCGGCGGCGGGAGCACTCTTCGCGGAGGTGGCGCTGGGCGTCGCCGTCCTGGGCCGCGCCTTCGAGCGGCTGGACGTGTCGGAAGAACAGTCGAACGAAGCGTGAACGCGAGCACGAAGGGAGCATCTCCATGAAGGTCGGCTTCATCGGGTTGGGGAACATGGGCACGCCCATGGCGAAGAACCTCATCGGCGCGGGCCATGAGCTCGTTGTCTGGAACCGCACCGCCTCCAAGGCGGATCCGCTGAAGCAGCAGGGCGCGCGCGTGGCGAAGACGCCCGCGGAGGCCGCCCGCGACGCGGAGGTCGTCGTGTCCATGCTCGCGGACGACCACGCCGCGGAAGAAGCCGTGCTGGGGAAGGACGGCATCGTCAGCGCCCTGCCGAAGAACGCCATTCATGTCTCCTCCAGCACCATCTCCGTCGCGTTGTCGGAGCGCCTGACGAAGGCGCACACGGACGCGGGACAGGGCTACGTCTCCGCCCCCGTCTTCGGCCGGCCCGAAGCCGCCGCGGGCAAGCAGCTCTGGGTGGTCGCCGCGGGCCCGAAGGCTCAGGTGGAGCGCGTGCGTCCGGTGCTCACGGCCCTGGGGCGCGGCCTCACGGAGCTGGGGGAACGGCCGTCCGCCGCGAACACGGTGAAGCTGTCCGGCAACTTCCTCATCGCGTCGATGATGGAGGCGCTGTCGGAGTCCTTCGCGCTCGCGGAGAAGTGCGGCGTGGAGCGCGCCGCGTTCCTGGACGTCTTCAAGTCCGTCTTCGCCAAGGCGCCCATCTTCGAGAACTACGCGGGCGCCATCGCGAAGGGGCAGTACACGCCCGCGGGCTTCGCGCTGCGCCTGGGCCTCAAGGACGTGACGCTGGCGCTCGAAGCGGGAAGGGCGGCGGAGGTGCCGCTGCCACTCGCCAGCCTGCTGCGAGACCACTTCCTCACCGGCGTCGCCCAGGGGCGCGGCGATGAGGACTGGTCCGCGCTTGGCGCGCTTGCTCAGGAGCGCGCCGGCATCACGAAGAAGGGCTGAAAAGACGAAGGGCCTCCCGTGGTTCGCGCCACGGAAGGCCCTCGCTGACTTCAGTGCGCCGCGGCGCGGATTAGAACGTCGCGGAGCCCGGCACGCGCGGGTAGGGGATGGCGTCGCGGATGTTCTGCAGGCCGCACATGTAGACGATGAGCCGCTCGAACCCCAGGCCGAAGCCCGCGTGCGGCACCGTGCCGTAGCGGCGCAGGTCGCGGTACCACTGGTAGTGCGCGGGATCGAGGCCGAACTTCCTCATGCGCGCGTCCAGCACGTCCAGGCGCTCCTCGCGCTGGCTGCCGCCGATGATCTCGCCAATCCCCGGGGCGAGCACGTCCATCGCGGCCACGGTCTTCCCGTCCTCGTTGATGCGCATGTAGAAGGCCTTGATGGCCTCCGGGTAGTTCATCACCACCACGGGCCGGCCCACGTGCTCCTCGGTGAGGTAGCGCTCGTGCTCCGTCTGGAGGTCCTTGCCCCACTCCGGCGCGTACTCGAACTTCTTCTTCGCCTTCTGGAGGATGGAGACGGCGTCCGTGTAGTCGATGCGCTCGAAGCTGGAGCCGATGAACTTCTCCATCCGCTCCGTGACGCCCTTCTGCTGGCGCTCCTCGAAGAACTTCATGTCCGGCGCGCACTCGTCCAGCACGGCCTTGAACACGTACTTGAGGAACCGCTCCGCCAGCAGCGCGTCCTCGTTGAGGTCCGCGAAGGCGATCTCCGGCTCAATCATCCAGAACTCGGCCAGGTGCCGCGTGGTGTTGCTGTTCTCCGCGCGGAACGTGGGGCCGAACGTGTAGACCTTCGACATCGCGAGGCAGTACGCCTCCACGTTCAGCTGCCCGGACACGGTGAGGTAGGCCTCCTTGCCGAAGAAGTCCTTGCCCCAGTCGATCTTCCCGTCCGGCCCACGGGGCGGGTTGGTGGCGTCCAGCGTGGACACGCGGAACATCTGCCCGGCACCCTCCGCGTCGCTCGCGGTGATGATGGGCGTGTTCACCCAGCAGAAGCCCTCCGAGTGGAAGAAGCGGTGCACCGCCTGCGCCGCCGCGTTGCGCACGCGGGTGATGGCCCCGAAGGTGTTGGTGCGCACGCGCAGGTGCGCCACCTCCCGCAGGAACTCCAGCGAGTGCTGCTTCGGCTGGATGGGGTAGGTGTCCGGGTCGTCCACCAGACCCAGCACCTGCACTTCATCCGCCTGGATCTCGAAGGCCTGGCCCTTGCCCTGGGACTGCACCAGCGTGCCCCGGCAGATGACGGAGGCGCCCGCGGTGAGGTGCAGGATTTCCTTCTCGTAATTGGGCAGCGAATTGGGCGCGACGACCTGGATGGGGTCGAAGACCGACCCGTCGCTCACGTTCACGAAGCTGATGCCCGCCTTGGAGTCGCGGCGCGTCCGCACCCAGCCGCGCACCTCCACCTTCGAGCCCGCTTCGACGGCCCCCGACAGGGCCTTCTTCACACTCACGACCTGCATGGTGCTCTCCCTCTGCTCCAGACCGGGAAGGCGAGTTAGTCGTGCCCGGCCCCAAGGGCAAGCACCGAGCGAAGCCTGGCCCCGGCCCGGGGCCTGCCGGGTCCCCGCCCATCCGGGTTTCCCGGTCAGGGCCCCGGGGCCGCCAGCCGTCCAGGCTTTCGACGCGCCAAGACTTGTTGCCCGCGTGTCCTACCTCCCGCTAAGAGACCGAGAAGCCATGGCGATGAACGAGCGTTACGAGCCGCAGTCGATTGAAGGAAAGTGGCAGACCCGCTGGGAGCAGGAGGGCCTCTTCCGGGCAGGCAGGCGCCCGGATGCCCCGAAGAAGTACGTCCTGGAGATGCTGCCGTACCCCAGTGGCCAGATGCACATGGGGCATGTGCGCAACTACCTCATCGGGGACGTCTACGCGCGCTACTACCAGATGCGCGGCTTCGACGTGCTGCACCCCATGGGCTGGGACGCCTTCGGCCTGCCGGCGGAGAACGCGGCCATCAAGGACGGCGTCCACCCGGCCATCCGCACCCGCGAGAACATCGAGTCGTTCAAGGCGGAGATCAAGACGCTCGGCTACAGCTACGACTGGACGCGCGAGGTCAACACCAGCCAGCCGGAGTACTACCGCTGGAACCAGTGGTTCTTCCTCCAGATGCTCGAGCGCGGGCTCGTCTATCGCCGCTTCAGCAAGGTGAACTGGTGTACCGGCTGTCACACCGTCATCGCCAACGAGCAGGTGAAGGACGGCCGCTGCGAGCGCTGTGACTCCGAGGTGCAGGACAAGGAGATGCCCGAGTGGGCGTTCCGCATCACGAAGTACTCGCAGGACCTGCTCGACTCGCTCGACACGCTCAAGGAGTGGCCGGACCGCATCACCTCGGCTCAGCGCAATTGGATTGGCCGCTCGGACGGCGCGGAGGTGGACTTCCGCGTGCAGGGGCATGACGCCGCCCTGCGCGTCTTCACCACCCGCGTGGACACGCTCTACGGCTGCACCTACGTGGTGCTCGCGCCGGACCACAAGCTCGTGGCCCAGGTGACGACGGCGGACCGCCGCGCGGACGTGGACGCGTTCGCGAAGAAGATGGCCGCCCAGAACAAGACGGAGCGGCTGGGCGAGGACGCGGAGAAGGAGGGCGTCTTCACCGGTGGCTACGCGCTGAACCCGGTGACGGGCCAGCCGGTGCCCATCTGGATCGCCAACTTCGTGGTGAGCGACTACGGCACCGGCGCGGTGATGAGCGTCCCGGCGCACGACGCGCGCGACTTCGCCTTCGCGCGCAAGTACTCGCTGCCCGTGCGCGTGGTCATCCAGCCGGCGTCCGGCGACAAGCTCGGCGCCGGTGAGACGCTCGACGCGGCGTACACGGAGGACGGCGTCCTCGTGGACTCCGGTGACTTCACCGGCATGCCTTCGGCCGAAGTGCGCGTGAAGCTGGCCGCGAAGCTGGAGTCGCAGGGGCAGGGCAAGGCCACGGTGACGTACCGCCAGAAGGACTGGGGCTTCAGCCGCCAGCGCTACTGGGGCACGCCCATCCCCATCGTCTACTGCGAGAAGTGCGACCCCGAGCGCAAGGGCATCCCCGTCCCGATGGAGCAGCTCCCGGTGCGGCTGCCGGACATCGACACGCAGGCGGTGCTCACCGGCAAGGGGGAGCCGCCGCTCGCGAAGGTGCCGGAGTTCGTCAACGCGACCTGCCCGAAGTGCGGTGGCTCCGCGCGCCGGGAGACGGAGACGATGGACACCTTCGTCGACTCCTGCTGGTACTTCGCGCGCTACCTGTCG
Source organism: Corallococcus sp. AB018 (assembly GCF_003986945.1). Lineage (NCBI taxonomy): Bacteria > Pseudomonadati > Myxococcota > Myxococcia > Myxococcales > Myxococcaceae > Corallococcus > Corallococcus sp. AB018. The sequence goes on from NZ_RAWR01000034.1 coordinate 51,278, forward strand.
CCGAAGTACGACGTGGCGCCCTTCGACCCGAAGGAGGGCCAGCGCTGGCTGCCGGTGGACATCTACGTGGGCGGCCCCGAGCACGGCGTGATGCACCTGCTCTACTTCCGGTTCTGGACCCGGGTGATGAAGCTCCTCGGGCTGTCCCCGGTGGACGAGCCTGTGACTCGGCTGATCACGCAGGGCATCGTCAACGGCGCGGACGGCCGGAAGATGGGCAAGCGCTACGGCAACGGCGTGGCGCCCAACACCATCGTGGCGAAGTACGGCGCGGACACCGCGCGCACCTACGTGCTCTTCGCGGGCCCGCCGGAGCGCGACTTCGACTGGTCCCACGAGCAGGTGGAGGGCGTGTTCCGCTTCCTCAAGCGCGTGTGGACGCTGGCCGCCACGCACCACGCTTCCTCGGCGGAGGCCACGTACTCGGGCCCCTACGAGGGCAAGGCGCTGGAGACGCGCCGCGCGGCCCACAAGTGCGTCAAGCGCGTGACGGAGGCCATCGAGCGCCTGTCCTTCAACACCGCCGTCGCGGGCGTCATGGAGTGCGTGAACGCGCTCTACGCGGTGGGCACGCCGGAGACGCCCGCGGAGAAGGCGGCGATGGGGGAGGCGGTGCGGCTGCTCGCGCGCATCCTCACGCCCCTCGCGCCGCACATCGCGGACGAGCTGGCGGAGGCCTACGGCGCGAAGGCGTCCACCGTCACGGAGTCCTGGCCGGAGTTCGACCCGGCGCTGGTGGTGGACGACGTGATTCCGTACGCCGTGCAGGTGAACGGCAAGCTGCGCGCGGAGGTGCGCGTGGCGGCGGACGCGAGCGAGGCGGATGTGCGCGCGGCGGCGGAGGCGGACGACAAGGTGAAGGCCGCCCTCGAAGGCAAGACGCTGCGCAAGTTCGTCTTCGTCCCCAAGCGGCTGGTGAACTTCGTCGTCGGCTGACGGCGGGAGGGAGGGGCGGTGCCCGCGGAAGTGCTCGTCATGTGCTCCGCCTGCGGGCGCCCCCAGACGGCGGCCCGGCGCCGCTGTGCCTTCTGCAACGCGGAGCTGCCGGAGGCGCCCCTGCCGCCCCGGTCTCCCGAGGCTTCGGAGTCGCCCGCGCCGTTGCCGGGCGTCTCCCCTTTCGCGCTGGACCTGGGCAACCGACGCGCCCTGGCGGTGAACGACACGCAACTGTCGTTCCAGGGGCGCCCGGGCGGAGGCCCGACGCTCGAGGTGCCCTGGACGAGGGTGCGGCGGCTGGAGTGGCGCACGCGGCCCTACTTCGAATCGCTGGGGCTGCTCGCCTTCACAGCGCTGGGCCTCTTCTGGGCGCCCACGCAGGCGGTGCGGATCATGGCCTTCATGGCGGGCGTCATCGGCCTGGGGCTCGCGGCGCTGTACCGCCACCATGGCCTCACGCTGGAGCTGGATGACGGCACGCGGATGCAGTGGCCGCTGGGCATGGCGCTGAAGGGCTCGGCCCGCGAGGCACGGCTCACCGCGGCCCGCGACACGCTGGCGGCTGCTGGACGCATGCGAGGAGTACCGCTGGCCGGCTCCGGCGCTTGAGGGAGCCCGCGCCGCGGGACAACGGGCCCGGTCTCGAAGCCGCGCCGCTGGCCGGCCCCGGCGCTTGACGGAGGATCGCGGCCGGGTAGGGTGCGCGCCCATGCGGCCCTCGAGGAGCGCGGTTCAGGTGGGTGCGGTGAAGGCGTTCCGGTGGGGCGTGGTGGCCGTGGCGATGCTGGGAGCCGGGTGCGGCTACCGCTTCAGCCCGTGGGGCTCCGCGCTGCCAGAGGGCACGGGCCAGGTGTGCGCCCCCATCTTCGCCAACGAGACGCCGGAGCCCGCGCTGGAGAACCTCTTCACGCGCTACCTGCGGCAGCAGCTCATCGAAGCGGGCCGTCTGGCCAGCGCTCCGAACTGCACGTCCACGATTGAGGGGGCGGTGCTCAACGTCTGGGCCTCCCCGACCATCATCGGCAACAACTACCGCGTCTCCACCACGGTGCGGCTGCGCCTCGTCAAGGAGGGGCAGCTGCTCGGGGAGACGGTGGTGTCAGGGACCGAGGACTACCTCCAGGGACGCGGAAACGTCCTGGAAGCCGAGGCCAACCGTCAGGCCGCGCTGGCGCGCCTGGCGGAGTTGCTCATGCGCGACGGGTACGATCGGCTGGCCAGCACCTGGTGAGGACCGGGGAGCCCGGTCCTCAACGCGCGGTGGTGCTACGGGACGACTAGGCCTTCTTCTTCGCGGCGGCCTTGGCCAGCCGGGAGATGCGGCGCGCGGCGGTGCGCTTGTGCAGGACGCCCTTGCTGGCCGCCTTGTTGAGGGACTTGGAAGCCGCCTTCAGCGAGTCCGTCAACTTCGAACCGTCCTTGGAGGCAATGGCCTCGCGGGCGGACTTGACGGCGTCCTTCACGGACGTCCGGACATTCACGTTCCGGGCGCGGCGCTTCAGGGACTGGCGGTAACGCTTCTCTGCAGACTTGGTGTTCGCCAAGGCAATGCTCCAGCGGAAGGCAAGGCAAGGAAAAAGAGGGGCCGTCCTTACTGCGACGCCCCCATTGCGTCAAGGCACGCGTGCGATCGCGATCAGGATTTCCAGTTCCGGAACCCCCGGAGGCCTCCGGAATGCCTCCCGGGGCCCCATCGACGCCTCACGCCGGAAGAATCATGCCGGAGGGGCGGCGTATTCCCACCGCAACCCGGCGGGATCCACGAACTGGAAGCCCGCCTCGGTGTTGGCGCACGGCACCAACCGTCCCGGATGGTGGGCCCGGAACAGCTCCAGGAGCCGGGCGACCCCCCCGAAGGAGGGGGCCTCCAGGGTGAGGGCCACCGCGGACGCCACCTGTCCCTGGGCGCCCGGCATGAAGACGAGCCCCAGGCCCGCGCCCGTGTAGGCCGCCGTGCCATCCGTCGTCCGGGTGGGCGTCCAGCCCAGCCAGGAGGCCAGCTCGTCCCAGAAGGCCTTCTGGGCCGCCACGTCCGGCACCGCCAGGCGCAGGGTGGCCACGGACGCGCGCGGCGGGTGGCTGGGCGGGGGGAGCGCCTTCTCCACGGCCTTCGCGGCCTGCCAGTGGCGCTCCATGTGCTCGAGCGTGGCGCCGCCGAACGGGACGTTCTCCTCGTGCAGCTTCGCCTCGATGTACTGGAAGCGCGTGACGAAGCGGCGCGTGGCCATGCGCAGCGCGTCCTCCGCGGGCGTCTTCACGAAGCGCGCGAGGTTCGCGAGCGAGAACAGGACGTCCCCCAGCTCGTGCTCGATGGCGTCCCGGCCGCCTGACGCGATGGCCTCGTCCAGTTCGCGCAGCTCCTCGTCCAGCTTGCCGCGCACCCCGGCCAGGTCCGGCCAGTCGAAGCCGATGCGGCTGGCCTTCTCCGTCAGGCGCTCCGCGCGCAGCAGGGACGGGGCCGCGGTGGGCACGCCGTCCAGCACGGAGCCCGCGCGCCCGGTCTTCTTCTTGCGCTCCTCCGCCTTCAGCTGCGCCCAGTTGGCCAGCACCTGCTCGGCGCCGTTCACCTTCACCTGCTGATCCCCGAACACGTGCGGGTGCCGGCTGGTGATCTTGTCGCTGATCGCCGCGCAGACGTCCGCCATGGTGAACTCGCCCAGCTCCGCCGCCAGCTGCGCGTGGAAGACAATCTGGAAGAGCAGATCCCCCAGTTCTTCACACAGCGGGCGCCACGGGCCGCCGTCGGAGACGCGGTCCATTTCATCCAGGACCTCGAACGCCTCCTCGGTCAGGTAGGGGCGCAGCGAGCGCAGGTCCTGTTCGCGGTCCCACGGGCAGCCTCCCTCGGCCCGAAGAAGCCGCATGATCTCCACCAGTCGTTCCAGCTCGCTTCCAGGCGCCGCCATTCATTCACTCCCGAGCAATCCCCCCGCCACGGGATCCTGTAGCACGGGCGGAAGGCACCACATGATTTCGGATCGTCCAGCCTGTCGCCTATCATCGGACGTCCGGATGCTCCGCTCGTTCCTCGGCCTGTGTTGCAGCCTCGTGCTGCTTGTCCCCGCTCGCGCCCCTGCGTTGATGCAGGAGCCGCTCCTGCGCATCGAGGAGAAGGTCATCGAGCCGGAGCCGGACCCCAGCACCTTCCAGGCCACGGAGGATGATCCGGTGGAGGACACCGGCTCCGAGGAGGCCGACGAGCCGGAGCCCGAGC
>NZ_RAWR01000350.1:0-6429 GCF_003986945.1 Corallococcus sp. AB018
CGCCGGAACCCTCCACCGAGGTCGCCCAGGTCACGCCTCCCGCCGACCCCGCGACTCCCACGGAAACGGCGCCCTCGGACCCGCCTCCTCCCAGCAACGAAACCGCCACCGACGACGCCCAGGCTCCCAAGGCGAAGACGCGCACCCCCGTCCGCAAGACCGGCAAGCGCGACGCCAGCGACCCGACGGCCACTCCGGTCCGCGGCAAGTCCCGCACCGCCGCGCCCGTCGACGACTCGGATGCCGACCTCCCTGCCCCGGATGACGGCGCCACCGAAGCGGCCGCGCCCCAGGGCTTCCTCACCCTGGTCACGGAACCTTCCGCCCGCGTGTCCCTGGCCGGCCGTTCCCTGGGCGAGACGCCTCTCAACAAGGTCGCCCTCCCGGTGGGCAGGCACACCCTGAAGCTCATGGACGGCACCGGCCGCCCCTTGAGGCTCCTCGTGGAGATCAAACCCGACGACGTCACCTCCGTCCGGGTCCCCCTGGAGATGCTGGACAATCCCTGAACCTGTCCGGCTGTCGGACACGTTCGCGCCTCGCCACGCAATCATCCGCTGGGGTCCTCCGTACCCGAGGCATTCCGCCGGGACGTGTTCCTACGTCCTCGCGCCTCGCCCGGAGCCGCCCATGAGGATGTCCTCGCTGTCCCTGCTCGCCGCCTGCTGCCTCGTCACCTCCGCCTGCACCGCCCACGCGGAGGACGCGACCCGGCCCTCCCAGGGCGCCGGTGAGACGCGCCAGGTGGAAGACTTCCACGGCGTCTCCGTGGGTCACGGCATGCACGCGGAGGTGAAGGTGGGCCCCAAGTCCGTCCGCCTGGAGGGCTCCCCTGAAAACCTCTCCCGCCTCCAGTTGGAGGTGGAGGACGGCATCCTCACCACGCGCGTGGAGCGCAAGGGCTGGAGCGGCCTCAACGGCAAGGTGAAGCTCATCGTGTCCTCGCCCCGCATCGACCACCTGGAGGCCAGCGGTGGCAGCCACATGAACGCGGACGTCACCGCGTCCGGCGAGTTCGACGCCGAGGCCAGCGGCGGCTCCGTCCTCACCGTGCGCGGCGTGGACGCCAAGCAGGTGGAGGCCGAGGCCAGCGGCGGCTCCGAAATCACGCTGACCGGCCGCGCGACGCAGCTGGAGGCCGAGGCCAGTGGCGGCGCGCAGGTGCACGCCCAGAAGCTCCAGGGCATCACCGACCTGAAGGTGGAGGCCAGCGGCGGCTCCATCGTGGAGGCCGATGCCCCCGCCAGCGTCTCCGGTGACGCCTCCGGCGGCAGCATCATCCGCCTGTCGAAGCGGCCCCAGAACGCCAACGTGGACGTCAGCGGCGGTTCGCGCCTCGACGCCTCGAACTAGCAGCGGTACCGGGAAAGGTTAGCCGGGCCCCGGGGAGTTCCCGGGGCCCGGACAGGCCCCCCACGAAGCAAAAGAGACGCCGCACACCGGACCTCCAAGGTCATCCGGGCGACCGTCCTACCTTCCACGTGGATGCCGACCACACCGGAGTGCCGTCGGACAGGCGCGTGGGCCCCATGGAATGCGCTCGAGTGACCGAACGCTTCGCAGTCCCCAAGATATCGGGAACCCGTCCCAATCCCAAACACCCAGCGTCGCTTTCGCCACAGGACTCGCAGGGGAACCCGCGTCCCGCCACGCCTGCCGTCCCCCACGGACTGTAAATACGAAAGCACCGCGCTCACACGGTGCGTCGTTGAGACGCGTCAGGTCGGGTCCATCCAGCGATGATGGAAAACTCCGCATGCGTGGGACTCCGCGAGCAATCGCTCAGCGGGCCGGCGGGAAGCGGTCCGCGTTCTGACGCTCCACCATCCAGCCCGGGTACTCGGGGGGCAGCTTGGAGACGGCGTCCAGCTTCGCGAGTTGCTCGGCGCTGAGGCGCAGCTCGGACGCGGCCAGGTTGTCCTCGAGTTGGGCCTGCGTCTTCGCGCCGAGGATGACGGTGGTGACGTGCGGCTGGTGCAGCAGCCACGCGAGCGCCACGCGCGCCACGGTGGTGCCCGTCTCCTTCGCGACCTCATCCATCACGTCGATGGCGTTGTACGCGCGCTCGCGGTCCACGGGCGGGAAGTCGAAGGTGGTGCGGCGGGCGCCCTCGGGGCCTTCGGCGTTGCGTCGGTACTTGCCGGAGAGGAAGCCGCCCGCGAGCGGGCTCCACACCATCAGGCCCACCTGCTGGTCCTTCATCAGCGGCACCAGCTCGCGCTCCAGGTCGCGGCCGGCGATGGAGTAGTAGGCCTGGAGCGATTCGAAGCGGGACAGACCGCGGTGGTCGCTCAGGCCCAGCGCCTTCATCAGCTGCCACGCGGCCAGGTTGGACGCGCCCAGGTAGCGCACCTTGCCCTGGCTCACGAGGTCGTCCAGCGCGCGCAGCGTCTCCTCCAGCGGCGTGGCCACGTCGTAGCCGTGGATCTGCAAGAGGTCGATGTGGTCCGTGCCCAGGCGCTTCAGGCTCGCGTGCACGGAGTCGAAGATGTGGTAGCGGGACAGGCCCGTCTCATTCTGGCCCGGGCCCATGCGGCCGCGCACCTTGGTGGCCAGCACCACCTGCGAACGCTTTTCCGCCAACGCCTTGCCGAGCAGCTCCTCCGACTGCCCGTACGAATACACGTTCGCGGTGTCGAAGAAGTTGATGCCCGCGTCCAGGCACCGGCCCACCAGCGCGTCGGCCTCTGACTGGCCCTGCTGCCCGATGTTCTTCCAGTAGCCCTCGCCACCGAAGGTCATGGCGCCGAAACACAGTTCAGAGACAAACAGGCCGGTGCGGCCCAGCGGACGGTAGTGCATGTGCGTGTCACCTTGGGTGGAAGTGAAGGCGGCCCCTCTTAACGTCCGGTGCGCAATCCCGCAGCAGGAAGGCACACGATGACGGACGCGCGCCGCTTCGTGGGCTGGGACCTGACGGACCCCTTCGCCCGCGCGCACCGCCCCGTAGACGAGGCCATCGTGGACGGTGACGGCCGCGTGCGCTTCTCCCAGCGCGTCTGGCCCTCGGCACGGACCGGGCACGGGCTGGACCCGGAGGCGCTCGCGGAGGCCTTCGCCGTGGGGCCCGGCGACGTGGTGGTGGTGGACGGGCCGCAGGCGTTGGCGAACCCCGGCGCGAAGGTGCGGGACGCGGAGCGGAAGCTGCGCGCCCCGGGCCGCACCCCGGACGTGCTGCCCATGCCCGGTGCGCCCTTCGCGGGCTTCGTGCGCGGCAGCGTGCTGCTGTTCGCCGCGCTGCGGGCCCATGCCCGGGTGCCCATGCTGGACCTGGACACGCCGTCGCTGTCACACGCGCGCCTGCTCGAAGCCTTCCCCGGTGCCACCTGGCGCATGCTGGCTGTGGAGAAGTTGGGGGCAAAAGCCACGCCGGAGGGACGCGCCCGGAGACAGGCCCTGCTGGAAGCATCCGGCCTGCGCTTCGGGGACTCAGGAACGTGCACGCACGACCAGCTGGATGCCGCGCTCTGCGCCTGGCTGGGGTGGCTCACGCGCACCCGGCCCGGGGACGTCATCGCGGTGGGCCTGCCCCTCACGCGTGACGCGGATGGAACATTGCGCGAGGGACGTATCCTGGACCTGACTCTACGGTAATCAGCTATTGATATTATTACTGTTTAAGCTGTTTTAATCCCTCTCAACTCCAGCTGGAGAGGGACAACACATGCGTGGAACGCCGTGGAAGGCCGTGACGGTGGTGGTGGGGCTCGTGGGCGCGCCGGTGCTGGCGGAGGACGCGACCGCCCGTCTGCCATACGGCGTGCCGGTGCCAGAGGGGCAGGAGCTGACGGCGGCGCCGGAGCCCTTCGACGAGTCGGTGCACGGCCGGGCGATTCCCAACACCCAGCCACAGGCGAACGAGGTGTTGAAGGGCGTGGCGGCGCGGCTACCGGAGCGCGCCAGCCGGCCCCATCCGCGCGTTCCCATCCCGGACATCTTCCCGGGCTCCGGGGACCGGGGCTTCTGGGTGACGCAGGGCCAGGGCATCTTCGCGGCCAACGACGCGCAGACGGACCTGGTCATCCCGGACAACGCAATTGGGACGACCATCTACGCGCCCACGCACATGCCGGCGGGCAACGTGTGCGTGGAGACGGTGACGGCGCACTGGCGCTATTCGGGCATGGCGACGACGGCGCACGCGCACGGCTTCTGGGACCACTGCGGCTTCGACGGCGCCACGGGCTGGCAGACCTTCGAGGGCATGGACGCGACGTGGAAGGGCAAGTACGTGCGCGTGCTGGACGGCGAGGAGCGCTACTTCACGGAGGCCTACAAGGACGGCAGCGGCTGCGCGCACGGCCTGCTCTACAACTTCACCCTGGGGCTCTGGGAGGAGAAGCTGACGCCCATCTGCGGCAACTCCGGCTTCGCCACGGGCTGGACGATGTGGGAGTCGCACTACCTGATGGACGTGGCCCAGCGCTGCCCCGCGTTCCCGCGCGTGCGAGCCTCCGGCATCCAGATCTACACCGTGAGCGCCTGGCCCGCGCTCACCACCAGCAACAGCACCCAGCTGGGCCCCTACGGCCTGTGCTGGACCAACGGCACGTACAACTTCTCGGTCGCCGTGCCCAACAGCGACTGGACCGCGCTCACGCCGTGAGCCCGTGAGGACTCAGCGCCCGCGCACCGGGTCCTCGTGATGGTCGTGCCCTGGCCCGCCGAACGTTCCGGGCCAGGGTTCCTCCGCGGGCTTCAGGCCGGGAATCGGGAAGCGCCGGAAGCGCGATTGGCTATAGGCATACGGGGGATCGCACTCGCCGCACGTCGTGGCCCCGTCCATCATCACGAGGCTGTCCGGCCCCAGCTCCAGGAACTGCGCGGGCGTCGCCGCGTCCGACACCGGGCACTGGAACACCTCGCTGCCGTCCTTCGCGCTCACCGCGAACAGCACCGGCCCCGTCGCGTTCATGCCCGTGCCCACCACCACCGTCTCCGGCGGCTGGCCCGGCCAGGTCGTCCAGCTCGCCAGCCGCACCTCCGGCGCCACCGGCCCCGGCCACCCCTGGAACCCGTGCGTCCATGACGGCGTGAGATTCGGCAACGCGTAGCCCTCCAGCGTCCACTCGCCCACGGTGTCGTCCTCGGAGGGCGAGGGAATCACGTGCGTGGAGGTCGCCAGCGCGCGGCCCAGCCCCCGGGGGAACGTCTGTGAACCCACCGCCTGCCCGTCCCGCGTGCTCAGCGCCTGCGTGGAGCGTTCGTTGAGCAAGAGCCCGTTCACGATGGCCAGCTCCCCGGCGGCGAAGGCCTCTGTCTTTCGCCAGCGCGGCACCCCGTCCTGCGAGAACGCCATCACCAACGTCGGCGCTCCCGGATACAGCGGCGCCCCCACGTTCTGCGTGGGCCCGAACGCCACATACACATCGCCCGCCGCGTCGGACGCCACGCCGTACGGGTGCGGATGGTTGCACTCCGCGAGCAGCGGATCCTCCAGCGCCTGCGCGGACACCATCCCTCCAAAGGCATCCAACACCACCAGGAAGTACTGCCGGCACAGCGTGTTCCGCGACGTGCCCGCCGGGTACGCCTCGAAGAGCGCCGCCAACCGGTCCGGCTGCATCACCCCCAGCCGCGCCATGAACACCGTCGTCAGCCCCTGCGTGAAGTCAGGCCGCGCCGTCGTCAGGTCGAACGTCCACCGCGGCGCGCCCGTCACCCTGTCCAACAGCGACACCTGCCCGGACAACGGCAGGTCCATGCACAACAGCCGGTCGTTCCACAGCATGCACCGGCGCCCGGACGTGCTCGCGCGCACCGGCACCGGGCCCGCCGCGTCCAGGAGCGCCGGCACGAAGAAGCCCACCAGCGTCACGTCCCCCGTGGGCCCCACCAACAGGTCGTGCAGCGCCTCGCCGTTGGAGGCCGCGTCGTAGGTCCAGTCCGGCACCAGCGCCGTCGCGGCGGGGCGCTCGCAGACGGAGCCCTTGCACTTCCCCGGTCCCTGGCAGGGGCTGGCCGGCGCGCAGGTGAAGTTGTCCGGCGGGTCGCGGCGCTGGCACGTCCCGTCCAGGCACACGTCCGCCGCGTCACAGCCGCGCTCCGGGCCGCAGAATGTCCCGTCCGGCGCCTTCGCCAGCGTGCACCCCACCTTCGGGTCGCACGCGCCCACCTGGCACTTCCCATCCCCCGGACACGGCGGCGCCGGCACCGACGTGCAGCCGTCCAGCGGGTTGCACACGTCCGTGGTGCACGCGTTGCCGTCGTCGCACACGCGCTCCGTGCCCTTGCACCGCCCCGCCGTGCACGTGGCGCCCTGGATGCACGCGTTGCCCGGGTCGCACGCCGTGCCGTCCGGCTCCTCGGTCTCCACGCACTTCTCCGTCGCCACGTCGAACGTGGAGGTGTGGCAGGCCACCGGCGTGGGGCAGTCCGGGTACCTGCCTCTTATAACCATCTCCGAGCCCACGAGACGCTCATGAAACT
>NZ_RAWR01000351.1:0-6410 GCF_003986945.1 Corallococcus sp. AB018
CCCCCCATCCGAGCCCGCCGAGGTCATGGCACCGCCGCCGCATCCGCGCCGCCAGCGCCCCCACTGGAGTCACCTGGGGGCGTTCGCCCTGGCCCTGGCCGCCGTGAGCATCTGGTCGACGCGCGTCACGCGAGAGCCCCCCTCGCCGTGGTCCGCGCCGGAGCCCACCCGGCCCCTGGAGGCCCGGCTGACCTCCGTCCCCCTGGATGGACACCGCCCCTACGTGCCCATGCGCGGAGGGGTTCCCGCGGCGGCGCCGCTACCGCTGCGGGAGCTGGCCCGGATGGAGGACCGGCAGGACTGGCGGGGCATCGCCTCCGCGTACCTGCTTGCGGGCGACGCGCGGCAGGCCCTGAACTACCTGGGCAACGCGGCCGCCTCCCCGGACGTGGACTCCGACCGCGCGGTCGCGCTGGCGCTGGCCCATGCCGGGGCCTCCGAACAGACGGCGCTCGACGAGGCCCTGGCCGTGCTGGAGGACGTGCTCCGCGAGCAGCCAGACCATCCACAGGCCCTGTGGAACCACGCGCTGGTCCTGCGGAACCTGGACCTGCCCCTGCTCGCGGCGGATGCCTTCGACGCCGTGGCGAAGCTGGGCGAGCCCGGCTGGAGCGCGGAGGCGCGGACCCATGCGGGCCTCTTGCGGGAACAGACGCTGGCCCGGGGCCGCGCCTGGAAGCAGGCCTTCGCGGCGACGCAGGACCTGATGGCGGACTCCAACGCGCCGCTGCCTTTGAAGGAGGCCGCGAACCTTCCGGGCATCGTCCGGCTGGCCTTCTACGACGCGGTCCGCGCGGCTCCCTCGAAGGACGCGGCGCTGCGGCTGCTGCCGTTGGCGGACACCCTGGACCGGGCCTATGGCGGCGGCACGGTGCTGCACGCGACCGTCACCCGCGTGGCCGCGCGGGACTTCCAGAAGCGAGAACCGCTCGCCCGGGACTACGCGCGGTCCGTGCGCGGCAGGACGCCCTTCCCTCCGGCCTTCCTGGAGACACTGCGGCGCTCCGGCGAGGACGACCTGTACGTGGGCGCGCTCGGGTACGAGCTCACGGCGGGACGGCCCGTGGACGTGGCGGTGTTCGCTCGCGCCGCGGACGGACTGGGCGACCCGTGGTTCCACCTCATCGCCGAACGCGAGCGCGCCAACCAGGAGGTGCGCGACGGCCAGTGGTGGAAGGCGGAGGCGCGCGTGCGGGAGGCGCTGCGCACGTGCGCGGCGGAGCGGCTGGACTACCGCTGCGCCGACCTGCACGCGTGGCTCACGGACATGTACCTGGGCGAGCTGCACCGCCCCGCCGAGGCCCACGCACACGCGCTGCGCGGCTGGCAGCTGGCGAAGAAGCAGGGAGAATGGCAGCAGGAGCGGCTGTTCCTCCAGGAGCTGGCGCAGGTGGCGCGCTTCCACCACGTCGCCCCCACCGCGAGCGCGTACTTCAGGGAGTCGCTGGCGCGCGTGCCCGACGACCGCACGCAGCTCAACTACGTGCACCGCAACCTGGCCACCCTGGCGTGGATGGACTTCCGCGTGGACGAGGCCCGCCAGCACCTGGAGCAGTCGATGGAGTCCGGCCTGCCGCTGGGGCTGAATGGCGCGGGCGTGCTCGCGGACCTGGCCCGCTTCGGCCCCATGCCCGGCGCGGCGGACGCGCTGTCCCGTGCCCTCTCCGGACTGAGGCAGGGCCAGGCTCGCCCCGGTGAACGCGCGTTGCTGGACTCCATCCAGGGCGAGTTCGAGCTGGAGCGCGACCCCACCGCTGGACGCGCCCTGCTGCGGAGCGTCCTCACGCAGGCGGAGCAGTGGCCCGGCGACGTGTACGCCCGCCGCGCCCAGGCCCGCGCCTCCGCCGCGCTCATCTCCGACGCCGGACGCACGGGCGCGTTCGTGGAGGCGCTCGCCCTCGCGGGCCGCCAGTTCCAGGTGACCGAGGTGCCGGAGCGCTGCGTGCTCGCGGTGTCGGTGCAGCACGAGCGCACGCTCGCGGTGGCGCGTGGCCCTTCGGGCGCGGTGCACGGGGACTTCACCCAGACGCGCACGGCGCCGCTCGGCCAGGACGCCTCCGGGCTGGTACCGCCCGCGTTACAGGAAGCGCTGCGCGGGTGTGAGCAGGTGCAGGTGCTGGCCCCGCCTCCCGTGAATGGCCTGCCCCGGCTGCTCCCGCCGGACATCGCCTGGAGCTACCGGGTAGGCCACGCGACCGTGGGCCCTCTTCCGCCGGTGGACAGCGGCGAGCACCTGGTTGTCTCCAACGTGGACACGCCCGCGGCCCTGGGCCTTCCGCGTCTGCCTCCGATGTCGCATCCCCCTGGGGAAGACGCCCGGCGCGTGATGCTGGAGGGCGCGCGAGCCACGCCATCGCGCGTGCTGGAGGCGATGGCCACCGCCACCGAGGTGGAGATCCACACGCACGGCGTGTTCAGCCCGGAGCTGTCGGACGCCTCGCTCCTCATGCTGGCCCCGGAGCAGGATGGCCGGTACGCGCTCACCGCCAACCAGGTGCGCGCTCACGGGCTCTCCAAGGCACCGCTGGTGTTCCTGGCCGCATGCGGCGCCGCGCGCACCGCGCCCTTCCCGCACGAGTCCTTCAGCCTGCCGGTGGCCTTCCTCGACGCCGGGGCGCGCGCGGTGCTGGCCGCCACGGTGGACATCCCGGACACCGCGGGCCGCTTCTTCAACGACGTGCGCGAGCGCATCCACGCGGGCGCCTTGCCCAGCGTGGCCCTGCGCGACGAGCGGCAAGCCTGGCTCCAGGCCTCCCCCGGTGACCGCTGGGTGCACGACGTGCTCCTGTTCGAATGACGATCCGTAAGGTCATTTAAAAGAACCGGACCCAGCACGTTTTCAAGAAGGAGCCGCACGCAAGCCGGAAGCGCCCATCCCGCGGCGGCCCTTCAGGAGGACGGACATGAAGAACTGTCGGAACAGTGCGGGTCAGGCCCCCGGGAAGGACAAGCCCCAGAACGATCTCCCGGACAAGCCGCCCCCGGGACCCGCTGGCGTGGACGCGTCACCCGTGGCGCCGGAGGAACAGCGCGAAGAGTTCCACAGCGACCTGCCGGACAAGCCTCCGCCGGGGCCGGCAGGATTCGATCGCTGACGCTCGCGGGCGTGGCGCGGGCCTATGCTCCCGCGCCATGCCGTCGCATCCGTATGTCGTGAGGGCCGTGCAGTCTCCAGAAGAGCTGGAGCAGGTGCTGGCCCTGCAGCGCCGCAACCTGACTCCCGCGCTGTCTCCAGAGGAGCAGCACGCCCAGGGCTTCGTCACCGTCCAGCATGACCTGGCCACGCTGGAGCGCATGCACGCGCTCGTGCCCAGCATCATCGCCGTGCAGGGCTCCGACGTGGTGGCGTACGCGCTGGTGATGCCCCGCGAGTGCCGCGCGCTGGTCCCCGTCCTGGACCCGATGTTCGCGCTCCTCGAAGGGCTCGAGCACCGGGGCCGGCCGCTGAAGGACCAGCGCTTCTACGTGATGGGGCAGGTGTGCGTGGACAAGGCCCACCGGGGGATGGGCCTCTTCGACGCGCTCTACCACCAGCACCGCGAACAGCTTCGCTCGCGCTTCGACTGCGTCGTGACCGAGGTCTCGGCGCGCAACACCCGCTCCCTGCGCGCGCACGCGCGGGTCGGGTTCGAGACCGTCCACACCTACCGCGACGCCATCGACACCTGGGCCGTGGTGCTCTGGGACTGGGGCGCGGACACGTCGCGCTGAAGCACCGGATCCACGCGCACCGGCGTGGGACGGTTCGCCATCCGCTTGTGGTGCAGGCCGGACAGCTTCAGCGCCAGCTCCGGACCGGTGACACCCTTGGGGATGTAGCCGTCCGCGCCGGACGCGCGCACCAGCTCGCGCAGCCGCGACTCGTCCATGGACGAGTACAGGATGAAGAGCGTGTCCGGACCCGCGAACTGGCGCACCACGCCCAGGATGCGGTCGCCGCTCAGCGCCGGGATGTTCACGTCCAGGAGCACGATGTCCGGCTGCTCGGTCCGCAGCAGGTTGGCCACGCCCAGCGCCGCGCGCGTGGTGACGACTTCGAAGCCGTAGCGGCTGATGGAGCGCTCCACCAGCTCCAGCACGAGTGGGTCATCATCCACCACAAGCGCCTTCAACTTGCCTTCCGCCATCGCGTCTCCGCCTTTCAAGACCTCGGGGGAAAGGTCTGAAGTGCATTACGTCCAGGTATGCTGTGCAATATACGCCATACCTGTATTCATGCACAATGCCCCTAGGCCTGAAGACCTGGGATGCCCGTACTTTGAGTACGAATTCCAGGTCTCAATGTCGCGCGGAGGTGGGGAAAAAGGGCCCTATGCCGCAGGGGTGACCCTGACCCCGATATGTCACTGTGAGTGAAAACAGGTGAGCGGGAAGGGTGGGAAACCGGACACTCCAGCGCCCGGCCGGCGCCCCGTTTTGTGCATCACGCAAAGCCGTGCGCGGCCAGGCGGGGCGAGGCAGCTTTGGGGGATGGCTTCTGGAACTCCCGCCAACAATGACTTCGCCCTGCTGGTGGCGGTCCTTCCGCCGTCGCTCCAGGAGGCGGTACGGCGGCTGCCTGAAGCGGAGCTGCTGGAAGTGGTGATGGACCTGGGGCGGCCTCCGGAGGCTCGGCTGGTGCACGGTGTGGCGCGGCTGTCCGAAGCGCCCGTGGATCAGGAGGCGCTCCAGGCGGTGCTCGCCCACGTGGGCGAGGTGGGCGGCGACAACCGCGCGGGCATCGAGCGCACGCTCCACCGCGTGTCGGCCATCCGCAACCGCCAGGGCCGCGTGGTGGGGCTCACGCTGCGCGTGGGGCGCGCCATCCAGGGCACCATCGACATGCTGCGCGACCTGGTGGAGTCCGGGCGCAACCTGTTGCTGCTCGGGCGGCCGGGCGTGGGCAAGACGACGAAGCTGCGCGAGGTGGCGCGCGTGCTCGCGGACGCGCTGGGCAAGCGCGTGATGGTGGTGGACACGTCCAACGAGATTGGCGGCGACGGGGACATCCCGCACCCCGGCATCGGCGGTGCTCGGCGCATGCAGGTGAGCCGGCCGGACCGTCAGCACGACGTGATGATCGAGGCGGTGGAGAACCACATGCCCGAGGCCATCGTAGTGGATGAGATTGGCACCGCCGCGGAGGCCGCCGCCGCGCGCACCATCGCGGAGCGCGGCGTGCAGCTGGTGGCGACGGCGCACGGCAACACGCTGGAGAACCTGGTGCTGAACCCCACGCTGTCCGACCTGGTGGGCGGCGTGCAGACCGTCACGCTGAGCGACGACGAGGCGCGGCGCCGGGGCACGCAGAAGACCGTCACGGAGCGCAAGAGCACGCCCACCTTCGACATCGTGGTGGAGATGGTGAACCGCGACGAGGTGCGCGTGCACCGCGACACGGGCGGCGCGGTGGACCGGCTGCTCGCGGGCGTGGAGGTGGGCGGCGAGAAGCGGCGACAGCAGGACGGCGCCGTGCACGTGGAGGCCGCGCCGCAGGTGGTGGAGGCCACGCCTCCGGGAGGACGCGTGCCGAAGGGGACGCCCGCGCTGGGAGCGCCCCGGCCCGGGCCCACGCGCATCGCCGCGCACGCGGTGAGCCGCGAGTTGCTGGAGCGCGTGCTGCGCGACCTGCCGGTGGAGGCCGTGGTGGTGGGCCGTCCGGAGAACGCGGAGGTGGTGCTCACGCTGAGAAGCCGTGCGAATTCGCCTCGGCTGCGCCGCGCGGCCGAGCGCGTGGGAGCGCGGGTGCTGGCCATCAAGCGCAACAGCGCCACGGAGATCCGCCGCGCGCTGCGCACGGAGTTCCACCTGCTGGAGGGCGTGGACCCCGCGGACGTGAACGCCGCGGTCGCGGACGCGGAGGAGGCCATCCAGCGCGTGCTCTCGGAGGGCATCAGCCTGCCGCTCGCGCCGCGCCCGTCGCGCCTGCGGAAGTTGCAGCACACCCTGGTGGTGAAGAACCACCTGGAGGCCGTGAGCGTGGGCAGCGAGCCCCTGCGCCACCTGGTCCTCTACCCGCTGGGCACCGTCCTGACAGAAGCGTCCGACACCGCGCCGGAGGATGTGGACGCGCCGGAGCCGGATGACGACCTGGAGGACGACGACTCCTTGGCCGCGGACGAAGAGACCGGGGATGACGAGGACGCGAACCCGGAAGCCTCGCCCGCGGACGAAGGCATCTCCCAGCCCCCTCGGACCTGAGCGCGGCCTCCCCTCCGGCGGCGGACCGCGCGAACTTGTCCGACTGTCGGACAGGTTTTGGACCGGGGCCGGCGGGGGGCGGACCGCGCGAACTTGTCCGACTGGAGGGTTGCGCGGAATAAGCAATCTGATGGGTCCTGTAGAAGGGAGATGACGTCAGAAGAGGGAGCCTCCTGCTCGTCTGCGGAGCAGCGGAGCAGACGCCGCGTCGCCAAGGACCCGACGCCGCG
>NZ_RAWR01000352.1:0-6404 GCF_003986945.1 Corallococcus sp. AB018
GGGGCGCATCTTCTACCGCCGCCGCTCCGACAACACGGCCAAGAAGGCGGGCAACCTGGCGGAGTTCTGTGAGCGCTGGGGCCGCCGCTACGACTTCCTGCTGGTGCTGGACGCCGACAGCCTGATGGCGGGCGACAGCGTGGTGCAGATGGCCCGGCTGATGGAACTGAACCCGGGCGCGGGCATCCTCCAGGTGCCGCCGCAGAACGTGGGTCGCTCCACGCTGTTCGCGCGGCTTCAGCAGTTCGCCGGGCGCGTGTATGGCCCCATCGTGGCCGCGGGCGCGGCGGCGTGGCAGATGGGGGACTCCAACTACTGGGGCCACAACGCCATCCTGCGCATGGCGCCCTTCATCGAGCACTGCGGCCTGCCAGTGCTGCCGGGCCAGCAGCCGTTCGGCGGCCACATCCTCAGCCACGACTTCGTGGAGGCCGCGCTGATGCGCCGCGCCGGCTACACGGTGTGGCTGGTGCCGGAGTTGGGTGGCAGCTACGAGCAGCCGCCGCCGGACCTGCTCGCGTACGCGCAGCGCGACCGCCGCTGGTGCCAGGGCAACCTCCAGCACCTGGGGCTGGTGATGGCGGGCGGCCTGCACCCGATGAGCCGGATGCACTTCCTCATGGGAGTGATGTCCTACGTGGCGTCGCCCCTGTGGCTCATCTTCCTGGTGGCGGGCCTGTTCGCCGCGCTGCACGAGTGGTTCTTCGCGCCCGCGACGCTGTTGGAGTTCCAGTCCACGCTGCCGGGCGGAGACGCGTTCGACACGGTGGGCGCGCTGCGGCTGATGGCGCTGTCGCTGGCGCTCCTGTGGATTCCCCGCCTCATGGGACTGGGCCTGCTGCTCGCGAACCGCGAGGAGGCCACGCGGATGGGCGGCCGCTTCAAGCTGGTGCTGAGCGTGATGCTGGAGGGCGTGGTGTCCACGCTGATGGCGCCGGTGATGATGCTCTTCCAGTCGCACTTCGTGTTCGGGACGC
Source organism: Corallococcus sp. AB018 (assembly GCF_003986945.1). NCBI lineage: Bacteria > Pseudomonadati > Myxococcota > Myxococcia > Myxococcales > Myxococcaceae > Corallococcus > Corallococcus sp. AB018. The sequence continues at coordinate 978 of NZ_RAWR01000352.1, forward strand.
TGCTTGGCTACAAGGTGAACTGGTCCAGCCAGCAGCGCGAGGACACGGACCTGCCGTGGTCGGAGGCGCTGAGCCGGCACAAGTGGCACATGGTGATTGGCGGGGTGCTCGCGGCGCTGACGATCGCGGTGGCGCCGGGGATGCTGGCGTGGCTGTCGCCGGTCATCGTCGGGCTGTGGCTCGCTCCGGCCATCTCAGTCTTCACCGCCCGCGCGTCGCTGGGCCTCTGGGCGCAGAGGAAGGGCCTGTTCCTCATTCCGGAGGAGGCCGAGCCGCCCACCGTACTGGTGCGCGCGCAGGAGCTGGCGGAGGAGGGGATGGAGCCGGTGGACGACGCGTTGGATCACGTGCTCTCCGACCCTCGCGCGCATGCGCTGCACCTGGCGCTGCTGGAGTCCCACCCGACGGCGAGCGTCCCCGTGGCGCTGGCCTCCGCCCGGCGCAAGCTGCTGGCGGGCGGGGTGGAGCCCCTGTCCCCTCAGGAGAAGTCCGCGGTGCTGTTGGACGCGCGCACCCTGTCGGAGCTGCGCGGCCGGCGGCTGGGCGTGCAGGCCTGATCCTGGTTGCATGACCCCGCTTCGCCCTGGATGCTCCGGGGCATGAAACGGGTCTCGTCCGCCGCCACGCTCGCGCTGTTCGTCTCCTCCGGGGTCTTCGCCGCGGAGGCTCCCGCATCCAAGTCCCAGGTGGCCGAGGACCGCTGGTGGAAGCACGTGGAGGTGCTCGCCAGTGACGCGATGGAGGGGCGCGACACGGGCAGCAAGGGCTACGCGACGGCCGCTGGCTACGTGTCCAAGGAGCTGGCCTTGCTCGGCGTGAAGCCGATGCTGAAGACGGGCTTCCTGCAGCCCATGGCGCTGCAGTCGCGCCGCCTCATCGAGTCGAAGTCCAGCGTCGCGCTGGTGAAGGACGGCAAGACGCTGCCGCTGGTGCAGGGCGAGGACGTCGTGCTGTCCTCGCGGCAGGGAGACAACGGCACGGTGGACGCGCCGCTGGTGTTCGTGGGCTACGGCCTGTCCATCCCCGAGCTGGGCCACGACGACTACGCGGGCCTGGACCTGAAGGGCAAGGTGGTGGTGATGCTCCAGGGCGGGCCGGGGAACATCCCGGGCCCGGTGAAGTCGCATTTCTCCTCGTGGGCGGAGCGGCTGAAGGTGCTCAAGGCGGCGGGCGTCGTGGGGGTCGTGTACCTCCAGAACCCGAAGCTGCTGGAGCTGCCGTGGGAGCGCGTCGTGGGCTCCAACAAGAACCCCACGGTGGTGTTCGCGGATCCGTCGCTCAATGACTCGCGCGGGCTGAAGGTCACGGTGGTGGCGAACGTCACGCAGTCGCAGAAGTGGCTGGAGGGAGCGCCGCACACCTACGAGGAGCTGGTGGCGCTGGCCAACGCGGACAAGCCGCTGCCGAAGTTCGACCTGCCCCTGCGCATGAAGGCGAAGCTGGCCTTCGACGTGAAGCCGCTCAAGTCCATGAACGTGGTGGGCGTGATGCCGGGCACGGATCCGGTGCTCGCGAAGGAGTACGTGGTGCTCAGTGCGCACCTGGACCACGTGGGCGTCGGCGAGCCGGTGAAGGGGGACCGCATCTACAACGGCGCCATGGACAACGCGTCCGGTGTGGCGGCGGTGCTGGAGGTCGCGCGGCAGCTGCATGAACAGCAGGAGAAGCCGAAGCGCTCGGTGGTGTTCGCGCTGGTGACGGGGGAGGAGAAGGGGCTGCTGGGGTCGAAGTACTTCGCGTCCCGGCCGCCGGTGCCCATCACCTCCATCGTGGCGGACTTCAACCTGGACATGTTCATGCCCCACTGGCCGTTCACCTCCGTGGTGGCGCACGGCAAGGACGAGTCCTCGCTCGCGGTGCCGCTGGCGGAGGTGGCGGCGAAGCTGGACGTGCAGGTGCTCGCGGATCCGGAGCCGGACCGCAACCTGTTCGTGCGCAGCGATCAGTACTCGTTCATCCGCGAGGGTGTGCCCGCGCTGTTCTTCAAGTTCGGCTACACGCCGGATTCGGAGGAGCAGAAGGTGTTCAAGCAGTGGCTGACCGAGCGCTACCACGCGCCGTCGGATGACCTGTCACAGCAGCCCGTGGACCACGAGGGCGCCGCGCGCTTCATCACCTTCCTGACCGCGCTGACGAACGCGGTGGCGGATGCCCCCGGCCGGCCGTACTGGAACGACGACAGCTTCTTCCGCCGCTTCGCGAAGCCGGCGCCGGAGGCGGCTCCGGCCCCGTGAGCCCAAGCGCCTTCACGCATCCAGGCGCGTGTCGGTGACGCCGGGGCGGGCTTCCAGGAAGCGGAGCGCGCAGCGGATGTCGGACGACGCGGTTTCGCGCGGGGCGTTCCGGGCCGCTTCGATGCGACGTCGGGCGGCGGCCCTGGCAGTGTTGCCTTCGGGGCTTCGCGCGGGCGCGGCGTCGGCTTCGGCCAGGTCGAGCGCCGCGCGGAGCAGATCCACGAGCTGGAAGAGGGCAGGGTCCTCGCGCAGCTCGGGGGCGCCTTCCAGTCCGGCGAAGCCCTCTCGCGCGGCGCGCAGTTCTCCGCACGCGGCCTCCAGCGCGGCCCGGTGCGCGATGAACCGCAGGGCCTGCCAGCGGGACGCACGACCCAGGATGGTGACCGCCTCCGTCAACGCCGCGCGCGCCTGCGTCCAGTCCCCCCGGGTCAGCGAGGCGCGGCCCAGTTCGCCCAGCGCAGTGCCTTCCAGCAGCCGCAGCCCCAGGAGCCGCGACAGGCGCACCGCGGACTCCAGGTGTTCGCAGGCCTCCGCGATGCCGCCCGCGTCCATCAGGTAGCAGCCCAGGTTGATGCTCGCGAGCGCCTGACCCGCGCGGTCCTCCACGCTCAGCGCGCGGCCCAGCGCCTCGCCCAGGAGCATCACGGCTTCACCTGCGTCGCCCGCCTCGCCGATGGCGACCGCGCAGTTGGTGAGGAAGCCCACCTCGAACGTGACGTCGCCCACCTCGCGGAACAGCGCCAGCGACTCGCGCAGGTGGGGGATGGCCGCCTCCGGCCCGTGGCGCACCTGTTCGACGAGGCCCAGGTTGCCCACCGCGTAGGCCTCCAGCCAGCGGTCGTTTCCGGAGGGAAGCGCCTGCGCGTCGCGCATCAGCGTCCACGCGGCGGCTCCGTCTCCGGCGTGACGGGCGACGATGGACAGGTCCACGAGCACGCGCTTCTCCGACGCCGTCTCGCCCAGCGTGTGGAAGACGCCGCGCGCCTCTTCCAGTGCCTGGCGCGCGTACTCCGCCTGGCCCGCGTCCATGTACGCGCGGCCCAGCACCGCGAGCGCCTCCGCGCGCTTCAGCGGCGCCACGGCGACCTGGGCCGACGGCTCCAGCACACGCTCCAGCCGCTCCACGAGCAGGCCCACCGGTCCACGCGTGCGCGCATCCGGCTCCAGCGCCACCAGCGTCTCCATCGCTCGGCCCAGGGACTCCGCGGTCGCGGGACGGACGGCCATCGCGTTGGCGCACGCGGCCAGCAGGTTCTCGCGCTCCAGGGCCAGCCGCCGAAGCGCCGTGGCGCCGCCCGTCTTCTGCACGCGCTCCCGTAGCCGCCCCGCGACCTGGAGGTACGTGTCCGCGTGCCGGGTCTCGCACGCCATCTCGTCGCCCATTTCGTGCAGCCGCAGCGCCGCGTACTCGCGGATGCTCTCGTACAACCCCAGGCGCAGGAAGCCGCCGGGAGCCCCCACCTCGCGCGCGCACAGGAGCGATTGGGAGCGCAGCGAGTGCACCACCTCCAGCACGTCCGGCGAGCCCTCCGGCAGCACCAGCACGGTTTCGGCGGCCTCCAGCGTGAAGCCGCCCCGGAACACCGAGCACTGCGCCAGCGCGGCGCGCTCGGCCGGCTCCAGCAGGTTCCACGACCAGTCGATGGCACCTCGCAGCGTCGCCTGTCGCGCGGGCGCGTCCCGCCGTCCCACTCGCAGCAGGTCGAAGCGCTTCGACAGCCGCTCGCGCAACTGCTCCACGCCCAGCACGCTCACGCGCGCCGCGGCCAGCTCGATGGCCAGCGCGATGCCGTCCAGCTGCCGCACGATGTCCGAGACGCGCGGGGCGTCCGCGTCGGTCAGGATGAAGTCGCCGCGCGTCTCCCGGGCCCGCTGCACGAACAGGCGCACCGCGTCCGAGCGCAGGATGACGTCCCAGCGCGTCTCGTACGGATCCGGCAGGGCCAGCGGGGCCAGATCCAGCACGCGCTCCCCTGGCAGCCGCAGGGCTTCTCGGGTCGTGACGAGGAAACGGGCGCGCGGCGCCAGCACCCACCAGCGCCCCAGCGTCGCGGGCACGTGCCGCACCACCTGCTCCACGTTGTCCAGGATGACCAGCACGTCGCCACATCCCGCGAGCGCGCGCCCCAGCCGCTCCGCGGGCGTGCTGCCGTCTCCGTCCGCGGTGAGCGGCACGCCCAGGGCCCGGCCCACCGCGTGACAGAGGTCGCTCTCCGTCAGGGCCTCCTCCAGGTCGCATCGCCAGACGCCGCCCTCCCATGCGCCCGCGTCCGACTCCAGCGCGCCGAAGTGCGTGGCCAGCCGTGTCTTGCCCATGCCCCCCGGGCCCAGGATGCTGATCAGCCGCGCGCCCTCCGACACCCACTGCCGGAGCGTGTCCAGCTCCTCCGCGCGCCCCACCAGATCCTGCCGCAGCGTGGGCACGTTACCGGGCCGCTCGCGCGGGGCGCGCAGGGGCCCGAAGCGGCGGTGCGCGAGGGACGCGGGCAGAAGCTCCACCAGCGCCACGCTGTCGCTCACGCCGCGCAGGCGGAAGGACCCCAGCGAGCGCGCGATGGGCATCCCCAGCGCCGCCAGCTCCGGTTGGATGCGGGCCCACGCCGCGCCGCTCAGCAGCACCTGGCCGCCATGCCCCGCGTCCGCGACCCGCGCCGCGATGTTCACCGGAGGCCCCAGGTAGTCCAGCCGGTGCGTGGCCGGATCCAGGCGGCAGTCGGGCTCGCCCACGTGCACGCCCATGCGCACGCGCAGGCCCCGGTGGCTCAGCCCTTCCGGCGCGTGCTCCTCCGCCGCGTCCGGCTCTTCCAGCAGGGACTCCGGCCAGCTCGTGTGCAGCAGCGCCTCCTGCGCGCGTAGGCACCAGTGCGCGGCCTCCACCGGGGACGCGAACGCGACCATGAAGGCATCGCCCTGCGACTTCACCTCGTAGCCGTCGGTGCCCAGCAGCAGCGCGCGCAGCACGCCGTCATGCAACTCCAGCGCGTCGCGCATGGCCTGGCCACAGCGCTCCCACAGCCGCGTGGACCCCTGGATGTCGGTGAAGACGAGCGCCACCGAACCGGTGGGCGGCAGGTGCCGGGCGGGCGGCGGAGCACGGACGGAGGCGCCATCGTCGGCCGGGGGCGCGACGACCGTGAGTCTTCGGAAGGCCTCTCCCATCTCCCGCTCTCCCCGATGCCAGGAACCCCCACCC
>NZ_RAWR01000353.1:0-6212 GCF_003986945.1 Corallococcus sp. AB018
GGAGGTGTCGCCGCGGCCACGGGGCCCGCGGCCAACGCGCACAGCAGCCACCATCCGGGGAGGGTCCGCATGGGGGGCATGCTAATTGACCCCGTCCAGGGCCGCTCGCTACAAGCCTCCGGGTGCGCCACTCGCGAACGTTGACCCTCTCCGCCGCCGCGCTGAGCCTCCTGGCCTGCGCGAAGCAGGTTCCCCCGTCCACCGCCGCCGCGCCGCCCGAACCGCGCTCGGTCCAGCTGCTGACCGCCACGCCGGAGCGCGAGACGGCCCGCCTGGAGCAGCGACGCGAGGACGTGGAGGTGGACACCCGCGAGGGCGAGCGCACGCCGCGCGTCGTCGCCACCGGCGAGACGCCGCAGCTGCTGCTGGACGGTGCCAAGGCGACCCTGTGTGGGGACGCGGCCTGCAAGCAGGGCTTCGCCGTGGACAACTTCCTCCTGCTGGAGGTGCTGGACACGAAGGGGAAGGTGTCGCGCCGCGCGGCCGTGGGCTTCGCGGACAGCGTCTTCATCGGCAACGAGCAGGTGGACAACGTGGGCCGCCGCGCCTTCAGCTTCGAGGCCAACGAAGTGGACCTCAGCGGCCTGCTGCCGGAGTCCGAGCCCTTCCGCCTCCGCGCCACCGCGCTGGACTACTGGGGCGTGGGCCGCGTGACGAACGTCTTCCTGCGGCTGGAACCCGGCGCGGGCCGCGCCGAGGACGACCTGCGGGGCCACTGAGCGGCCCCGAAGCTCCGCGCAAGCAGGGGCGGACGTGGACGTCCGCCCCGCGCGTCGTCAGAAGCGCACGCCGTTCGCGGGCATCGCCGGGCGCAGGCCCTGGAACCCGATGGCACCGTCACACGCCCCGCCGCACACTTCGTTCGGGGTGAGCTCCGCGGGGCCCCGGGTCACCGCGTAGGCGCCAGCGCCCGCCGCGGCGGCGGCCACCACGCCCACGCCCACCCAGACGTACCACTTCTGGTACCAGGACTTGCTGGTGCTCTCCTTCACCTCCGGCGGCTGCTCGGTGCCCAGCGCCAGACCCGGCTGGTCCACCGGCGGCTCCGCGGGCTTCGAGGGCTCCAGCACCGTCGAGCGCGGCGCATCGTCCGCCTGAGCCACCGCCGTCGGGACATCCGAGGAGGGACGCAGCCGCCCCTCCACGACATAGAGCTGGCCGGCGCGCACGGTGATGTTCTTCACGTCCTTGAGCCCCGGCGCGCGGAACTCGATGACGTGCGGCCCCTGCGACAGGGGGTAGTTCTCCATGTTGGTGGTGCCCACGCGCGTCCCGTCCACGTACACCCCCACGCGGGGCACGTCCGCGCGCAGGGTGGCGAAGCCCGTGGCCGCGTCCAGCGAGATGATCAGCTCCGTGGTCAGCCCCGGCGCCAGCGTCACCTGCTGGTTGAATTCCGAATAGTTCTGACGGCGGGCGATGACGGTGTGCTCCCCCGGCGTCAGCTCCAGCGGCGTCTGAGGGTTCACCTCCTCGCCGTCCACCATCACCTTCGCGCCGCGCGCGTTGCTGCCCAGCTTGAGCGCGAGCGTGGCCTTCGCGGGGACCGGGGCCTCGACGGTGGCCGTGGCGGCGTTCTTGCCCGTCTTGCCCTTGCGCGCGCCCAGCTTCTCCTTCTTGGGCGGCGTCTTGCGCTTGGCCGTCGGCTTCGGCGGCTTCGCGGGCTTGGCCTTGGTGCCCTTGGGCTTCGTGGGCTTCGTCTCCGAGGGGCCCAGGAGATCATCAATGTCCTGGGCGAACGCCGCGGACGGCAGGGCCAGGGTGGCGACGAGCGACAGGATGGCGAAGCGGCGAAGACTCATGTCGGGCCGAAGGTTAGAGAGTCATCCCAGGGGAAGCAAACACCGTCCCACCGGGACGTCCGTTGGGAGAATATCCGCGCCCCATGCACCGCGCCCTCGTCACCCTCCCCCTTGGCCTCTGTGTCCTCTCGCTCGCGGCCTGTCCGGGCAAGGCCCCACCCCGGGTGGAGACCCACGCCGCCTCCGTGCCACCTCCCATCCACGTGCCGCCCGGCTGTGAGAAGGACCTGTCCGGCGACTACCACCACGCGCAGAACCCGGCCTTCCGCTACCTGGGCCAGGACGACGGCCGCACCCTTTCACTCGCGGTGGTGCGCGCGTGGGCGGACGGCGGCGTGGAGTCCCCGGACGCGGGCTCCGTGGGAATCGTCCTCACCCGAACACCCGAGGGCTTCGTGGGCGAGACGCGCGCCACCGGCTTCAGCGCCTCCGGGACGCCCTGCCCCGTCGCCTTCCCCACGGAGGCCGTGGCCTGCACCAACGCCGGCCTCACGCTGAGGGCCGCGTCCAGCACCGCCATCGACGAGGGCTGCCGTCCCGCGACCTCCGGCCCCGCGCCCGTGCGCCAGGAACAGGTGCTGCTGCGAGGCGCGCCCGACGCGGGCCTGTAGTCCCCCCGAGCCACAGGCAGGAAAGCACCGCGCCGCCCTCCCCGCCTGGAGTCCAGGAGGGAAGCGGCGGCGCGAGGTGAACAGCGGAAGCGGTGTGAACGGCTCAGGCCGCCTGACGCGGCTGCTCCTCGGAGGACGTCACCGCGGGGGCGGCGTCCGGCACCTTCGTCCGGCGGCCCGCCAGACCCTGCATCAGGCTGGACATGCCCACGTAGAGGAAGCCCGCCAGGAACAGGATGATGAAGGGCACCGACGTGTAGATGCGCGAGTCGATGGCGAACCACAGCGCCCCGGTGAAGTACGCGGCGAAGAGCAGCTCCACCACCGGCATCAGCGTCTTGCTGCCCCGGTAGCTCTTCTTCACGGCCTTGACGTTCTTGCCCTCGGCGCCCGTCTTCGGCGTGCGCGCGAACCCCGACTGCTGGTTGAGCAGCGCCTCGCCCACGGCCTTCGCGTTGTTGATGGCCAGGCCAATGCCCAGGCTCATCAGGAAGGGCAGGTACTTGAAGCGCTCCCAGCCCTTCACGCCGCGCTCGCGCTGGGCGGCCACGTAGAAGACGCAGACGCTGGCCGTCGCGGTGATGAAGAACGGCAGGTCCAGGAACAGCGTGCCGTACAGGCCGTGCTGGAAGCGCACCACCATGCTGATGGGCATCAGCACGGACAGGAGCACCATCAACAGGTAGGCCATGTTGTTGGTGAGGTGGAAGAAGGCCTCGCGCTTCACCAGGAGCGGCAGGTCGCTCTTGAGGATGGTGGGCAGCAGCTTCTTCGCCGTCTGGATGGAGCCCTTGGCCCAGCGGTGCTGCTGGCTCTTGAAGGCGTTCATGTCCACCGGCACCTCCGCGGGGGAGATGACCTCCGGCAGGAAGATGAACTGCCAGCCCTTCAGCTGGGCGCGGTAGGACAGGTCCAGGTCTTCCGTGAGCGTGTCGTGCTGCCAGCCGCCCGCGTCGCCAATGGTCGTGCGGCGCCAGATGCCCGCGGTGCCGTTGAAGTTGAAGAAGCAGCCGGCGCGGTTGCGCGCGGTGTGCTCGATGATGAAGTGCCCGTCCAGGAAGATGCTCTGCGCCTGCGTGAGGATGGAGAACTCACGGTTCAGGTGACCCCAGCGCACCTGCACCATGCCCACCTTCGCGTCCGCGAAGAAGGGCACCGTGCGCATCAGGAAGTCGGGGCTGGGGACGAAATCCGCGTCGAACACCGCCACGTACTCGCCCGAGGCCAGCTTGAGGCCGTTCTCCAGCGCGCCCGCCTTGAAGCCCTGGCGGTTGACGCGGTGGATGTAGACGATGTCGTGGCCCTTCTGCCGGTGGCGCTCCACGCACGCGCGCGCGATGCCGCACGTCTCGTCCGTGGAGTCGTCCAGCAGCTGAATCTCCAGCAGCTCGCGCGGGTAGTCGATGCGACACACCGACTCCACCAGGCGCTCCACCACGTACATCTCGTTGAAGATGGGCAGCTGGATGGTGACCTTGGGCAGCGCCTTCAGCGTGCCGTTGGGCGTCGGCAGCTTGAACTTGTGGCGGTAATACAAAAACGCCATGCGGTAGCGGTGGGAGCCGTAGACTCCCAGCACGCTCAGCAAGCTGAAGTAGACTGCCAGGAAGATGATCTCAACGGTGGTCATCGGTGACGCTCAGCCCCTCCCGCTGGCACTGGCGCCAGCGGTCCAACCAGACGTGGCGGCATGCCGACCGACCGCTCACGCTGACCGCCGCCTGTGGGTCTGCTGAGCCCCGCCCCGTATGTGCCCGTAAAGACTGGGCTTTGACCTTCCGGCTACTGATCGCCGGCGGACAATAGGGAGCCACCCGGGTCGTGTCAAACTATTCCCCGGATTCGAGAGGCTTTGAACGGCGGTTTTGACGCAGGTTGTCACCCTCTGCTTCCCTGCGTCGGGGCGATGCCGAGACGACGTCCCAGGTGCTCCGCGCGCCAGAGGACCTAGCGCGCGACGCGCAGGGGCACGGGAGCGGTGGGCGCGAGGGGCGCGGCCTCGGTGACATGGGGCTCGTCGCGGGTGGCGCGGTCCAGCACGCCTTGCACCAGCGAGGGGAAGTCCAGGCCGGCGCGGGCGGCGATCTTCGGCAGGAGGCTGACGGGCGTGAAGCCCGGCAGGGTGTTCACCTCCAGCACCACGTCGTTCTCCGTGTCGGAACACATCAGGTCCACGCGGCCGTAGCCCCGGCAGCCCAGGGCGCGGTACGCGGCGAGCGCGAGCGACTCCACGTTGACGCGACGGGTGTCGGACAGGCGGGGCGGGAGGAAGTACTGGGCGCCGCCGCCCTTGTACTTGGCCTCGTAGTCGAAGCCCTCGCGCGGGTAGGACACCTCGCAGCTGCCCAGCACGCTGTCGCCGAGGATGCCCACCGTCACCTCCTGGCCCTGGACGAAGCGCTCCACCAGGGCCTCACCGCCGAAGCGGCACGCCTGGACCACCGCGGGTACCAGCGCCCCGGCGTCGTGCACCACGGACAGGCCCACGGACGAGCCGCCCTTGGCGGGCTTCACCACGCAGGGGAAGCCGCTGTCGCCGTGCAGCTCCAGCGCGCGCTCCGCGTCCTCGCGGGCCACCCGGTAGCCCATGGGCGAGGCCAGGCTGTGCAGTTGGAAGAGCTTCTTCGCCATGGGCTTGTCCATGGCCAGCGCGGAGGCCAGCACGCCGGAGCCGGTGTACGGAATCTCCAGCAGCTCCAGCAGGCCCTGCACGCGGCCGTCCTCGCCCATGCGGCCGTGCAGCGCGAGGAAGGCCACGTCGATGTCCGCCGCGCGCAGCGCCCGGTCCAGGCCCGGGCCCGCGAAGACGCGGGTGACGGTGTGCCCCAGGGTCTCCAGGGCCGCCACCACGGCCTCCCCCGTCTTGAGCGAAATCTCCCGCTCCTCGCCCCACCCGCCCATCAGCACTCCCACGCGCTTGCCCATGTCGATGATGCCTCCTTGGGCCTGCGTGAGAGCACGGATGATGCCACGCACCGGAAGTGCTTCCCGGCGCGGACGTCGCGTTCAAGTCGCTGGAATGACAGGGGTTTCGCGGTGGCGCCGAGCGGCAGGCAGCCGTGTCCGGCGGGACACGGCGCGGCCCGGTGGCCACGTGCGGGAGTGTTTACAGGGCACCGCGCCCTGGGACCCTGGAGACAGGGACGCAAGGCGCGGCGGAACAACGGCATCAGGGCCCCGTCACCGGCGCCGTGACTGGCGACCGGTGACGCCGGGCCCGGCGCGGGACTTCAGCCCCCGTCGCGGACGCCGCCGTCGGTCAGCAGACCGCCATCCGTGAGGCCGGCGTCCGTGCCGTCACCGGCGTCGGTGGTGCCGGCGTCACTGGTGCCGGCGTCGGTCGTGCCGGCGTCGGTGGGGGTGCCGTCCTCGGAGGTGCAGACCTCGTTGCGGCAGACGTAGCCCTCCAGGCACTGACCGCGGTCGCAGGGCTGCCCTTCGGGGTCGAAGCTGACGAGCAGGCTGCAGGCGGACAGGCCCAGGGCGAGGGCCGAGGGAACGATGAGCGATGAAAGGCGGCGCATGGCTAGTAGTTCCGGAGATCGTCTTCGTCGAGCTTGGGGCGCTTCTTCTCTTCCTCGCGCTTGCGCCGGGCCTCTTCGTCCGCCTTGCGCTTCGCCTCTTCGTCCGCCTTGCGCTTCGCCTCTTCGTCCTTCTTGCGCTGCTCCTCCTCGTCCTTCTTGCGCTGTTCCTCCTCGCGCTTGAGGCGGGCCTCCTCCGCGCGCTGGCGCTTCGCCTCGGCCTCACGCTCCTTGCGCGTCAGCTTCTTCGCGGGCGGCGCGGGCGGCGGCGGCGGGGG
>NZ_RAWR01000354.1:0-6206 GCF_003986945.1 Corallococcus sp. AB018
AGGGACAGTTTCGGGGGGTGGCGGTGGTCATCGGGAGCCTCGGGAGCTTGTGTCGGTGGTGGCGGCGGCCTGGCGGGCGCGGGCCCAGCGGAGCATCTGGGGTTTGAGCCAGAGGCGCGGGCGCCCGGCGCCCAGGTCGAGCACCGGACGGGGCATGTCCGGGTACCGGCGCAGGTACGTGCTGACGCTGTTGGGGTGGGCAAGGCGCAACAGGCCCGCCACCTCCTGGGCGTCAATCAGGTCCTTCGTGTTCACCAGGGGGCACATGGGGCGTGTCTATACCCGTAGACACACAGGGATGCACGGATTCCTTCCCGGGCCGGGAGGCTGCCCTCCAGGGGCCTGCCTGCTTCCGGACACGACAAAGCCCCGGGCTCCATGAGGGAACCCGGGGCTTCGGGACGGCAGGGACGTCAGGTGGGGAGGACTACTCCGCCCACCAGGTCTCGGTCATCACGCTGAAGCCGTTCACGGTGTCCACGTAGATGTGGACGGTGTTGCGGCTCCAGGGGTCGTTCTCGTAGGTGATGATGCAGCCCTTGAACGAGCGGCCCTGGGTCAGCGCGTTCAGGTTCGCGAGGCCCGCGTCACGGACCGTGGGGGAGATGTGGGCGTTGCCGTTGACGTAGTTGAAGGCGCGCTGGACCTCGGCGCGCACCTCGGCGGCATCGGCCAGGTTCGGGCGGATGGAGGCGCCGTAGGGGACGCTGGTGGGCTCCAGGCCGAAGCACGTCTTGTCGTCGCGGTAGTAGTGGTTGGCGGACGCGATGTTCCACCAGTCGAAGTGGCGCAGGGTGGTGGCGCCGTAGGACCCGTTGGAGGGAATGGCGTTGATGGCGGTGAAGAGCGCCTCCAGGGGGCGGCTCAGGGTGGCGGAGTTGCGGATGTTGCGGAAGCTCACGTCACCAATGCCCGCCGTGTCGGCGATCTGCTGCGCGTTGGCGAAGGGGCGCGCGTTGAGCAGGTTCACGGCGCCGTTCCACGCGTCCGGCAGGACGTCGTGCAGCTCCGAGTCGTCGATGCTGTTCACCAGCGCGACGATGGCGGTCTGGTCGTCACGGGAGATGGCGATGCCATCCAGGATGCCGACGCAGTCCGCGTCGATGAAGTCCATCGTCCGGGCGCCGCCCTCCAGTTGCTTGAGCCGGGCCGGGCCGACGAGCGGCACGGTGGACAGGTCCGCCAGCGACGTGAACGGCGTGGTGGCGCGGCGGTTCACGATGTTGGTGACCACGTTGCTGGGCAGGTAGCGGTCGAGGAGCGAGTACGACGCCGTGTTCGCGAACTCGAGGATGCCGGAGCACTCGATGGCCACGTCGACGTTCGTCGTGGTGAGGATGGGGGCCTGCTGCTGCTGCTCGGCGGCCGGGGCGGACTCGGGGGGAGTCTCCGCCTGGGTACCAGGACCGCAACCAACGAGCATGCTCACGGCGAGAAGGGCTGAGCCAATACGACGCATCAGGAACTCCTGAATGGGGGGAGAGCTGCGATGAGACGCGGCTTAATACATCAAATCCGTCTGACACCACCGGCCCGATGCGCGCCCTCTTCGTGTCACATTTCGGTCACCGCCCCTCTGTTCCGCTGACAGCGTTCCGCCTGGTTCCACGAGGCGAGACTTCCTGACGTGAGAACACACGGACCCAGGGTTGTCTCCGGCACCCTGTTCCGGGAGACCTTCCAGGTTGAGTGGAGTTCATGCGACCCTGTGAGTCCATGGGTCAGGAAGGGTCACAGGTGTTCCCGGGGGCGCTGCAGCCCGGCGCGGTGGTGGGGCGCTGGCGCGTGCAGGGGACGCTGGGAGTGGGCGGGTACGGCGCGGTCTACCGGGTGGAGCCGCTGGACGCGCCGGGGCGGAGCTTCGCGCTCAAGCTGTCGCTGCATCCGGACCCGGCCCGGGCGCTGCGGGAGATGGCGCTGTTGTTGGACCGGGCGTGGCATCCGAACGTGGTGCGGGTGCATGCCACGGGGCGGTGGCCGGATCCGGTGGAGGGGCTGCCGTACTTCGTCATGGACTGCGTGGAGGGGATGGCGCTCCACCTCTGGGTGGAGACGGTCAACCCCACGTTCCGGCAGGTGGCCATGGTGGGCGGCTCGGTGGCGATGACGCTGGGGGTGCTGCATGCGCGAGGCGTGCTGCACCGCGACCTGAAGCCGGAGCACATCCTGATCCGCGCGAGGGAGCAGGTGCCGGTGCTCATCGACTTCGGGGCGGGTGACCAGACGGGGGCCGCGACGCTCACGACCACCACCCTGCCCCCGGGGACGCTGCACCTGCGCAGTCCGGAGGCCATCCGCTTCCAGCAGCGCCACTGGAGGCAGCCGGAGCTGCGCTATCCGTACCGGGAGGCGGATGACCTGTATGCCCTGGGCGTGTGCCTGTACCGGGCCGTCACGGGGCACTACCCGTTTCCGCCGGGGCAGGAGCCGGAGCTGCTGGCGGTGGCCATCACGGAGCGGCTGCCGCCGTCTCCACGGGACATCAACCCCCAGGTGCCGGAGCCCCTGTCGAGGGCCATCCTGCGGCTGTTGGAGAAGGAGCCGGAACAGAGGCCTCGCACGGGGGAGGTGGCGCACTCGGAGCTGATGCGAGGGCTGCTCTCGGGTGGAGCGGCGGCGTTCGAGGCGCACCTCTTCGACGAGATTCCGGGCACGCCGAATCAGATCCGCCGTCCGGCGTGGCCCGCGCAGCCGTACCTGAAGCCCGCGCCAAGGCCCCGGCCTGTTCCCGAGCCGGTGGCCCCGCGCCGGTTCCCGGCCTGGGGGTGGGTGGGCGTGGTGGTGTGCCTGGGATTGCTGCTGGCGGGACCCGGGACCTGGGAGGTCCTGCTTCGGGGCTGGACTCGACATACAACCCCAGGGGTCCCAGAGAGTGTTTCCGCCCCTGTTGGTCATAAATTAGCGATCACGCCGGACCGCCCGCACAGTGTTCCCGTCGCCGCCGCAGTGGTGGCGCCTCCCGAGGAACGTGCTCCCGTGACAACCAAGCCCCCTGCCCCGCCGTCTCCGAAACCCGCTCGCGTGATCAAGGCCGCGACGATTGCGTCCTGTATGGCGGGCATGGCCTGCGCCAGCGCGCCCCTGGTGGACCGGCCCACGCCTCCCGCCGAGGACTGTCCATTGGATGCGCAGGCGGCCATGCAGAAGCTCGATATCGAAGGCATGCAGTGGGCCGCCAAGTTCGACCCGACTGTGCGCTCCAGGCTCGTCACCGTCCGCGAGGGCCGTGCTGCCGTGTACACGCATGGCATCGAGGGGCACGTTCGCCACGGCTCCCTGCTGACGGGCACGCTCTATGTGGGTTCCAAACGGGTCTACGGTCGTTTCACCCAACTGCGTCAGGAAAAGACGGGTGAAACATTTCCGGTATGTGTCGAGCTCTGGTTCCTCAATGATCGCACACGGGGCGTCCCTCGCAGTGAAGGGGGAGATGAGAACACCGCCATTGTTCCCAACCTGATGTCCGTGAAGGGCGTGTGGCGGTACGACGAATAGGAGGGTGCGTGCTCCTGTTCCTGCTCCCGTTTCTGGCAACCGCGGATGGAGGCGTGTCCGACAAGCCGGCCTGCCCCGACGTGGGGTTGGCGGTGCTCCTCTCAGAGAAGGTCCTGGGACAAGGAGGAGTCCAGGCGTTGGAAATGGAGGAACCTGTCACGGGTCCCTCAGGCACGGAGTTCCGCGTCAGGAGTTTCCGCTCCGCACGCCGGGTCGCTGTGCAGTTGGAGTTCTCTGGTGGGATGCCGCTATCCAGTAGGGCCGTCAGGGCGAGCCTCATCGGTCCGAATCATCAGACCTTGAAGATCGTGGAAGTGATTGAAGTGGCTCTCGGCTCCGAAGACGGAACCGCTCGGATCATCGTGGAAGCCGAAGCGCAGCCCCGTGAGGCTCGCGGCGTCTACACTCTGGAACTCCAGGACGCGGAAGGTACACGGCTGCTCGTCCTGCCAAGGGTGCGGTTTCCTTCCATCTGATCAATCCACGCGGGTCAGGGCATGACGGGCTGCATGAGGCCCGCCCTGGCCAGCAGTGCTCCGATACGGTGGCCCTGCTCGACATGCTCGGGGTTTCTCGCGGAGATGCGCTCTGGCGAGAGGATGATGAGCGCGCCCTTGTCCTCAACAGGCTCGATGCGGACTGGCGCGGGAAGCGGTGGCACTGTCCCCCGGCGTCGCGACTGGTACGTGACCCAACCGACGAACGCACCTGCTGTCGAGTCCGCGTTCATCTGCTTGCGGTACTCATGAGATCCAGCGACAGCCCAGTCAGGGTCGAAAGCAAGCGCCATACTGCGCAGCACTGCGCTCAACATGGGAACTGTCAGCACCCGCTCCACAGAGGCCCCTCTCCAAGGCAAGGGCATCACACAGCAATTGGGGTTGACCTTGCCATAGCTGCCGCAGTTGATCCGCAGACTCACGCTATCGGCACCTGAATCGCCATTTCCAAACCAGAAACTGAAACCGAGCTCCTCGAAGACCGGACCACCCTTCTCACGATTCACGCCACGCCGGAACAACTCGGTGAGGGTCGGCACATCAGGCGGCATCAGGGAATGCTTGCGTGCATCCCTGAGTGTTCGGGCAGGTTTGTACCAACTGGCCAAGAGCGGATCGTTCGGTGCGAGCAGGTTGAGTAAGAGCGCCGTGCGCCGTGCGCACTCCTCGGGAGATTCCTCGCGCGGTCCCCAATAAGCGCCGGCATAGAACATCTCAGGCCGGGTCGCGGTCTCAGCATTGGCGGTCACGCGGTTCCATCCTTAATGCGCCGGAGTGTGAATGACCTTGATGCCTCTGATGCCTTCAGCTTCCAGCAACAGAGCGATGGCTTCAGCCGCCTCGGCTTCTGCCACATGCCACTCAATGAGGATACCCATGCCCTCAACTCTTCCGCCCTGCCGCTTTGCCTGGGCCACAATGTCCTTGGCACCCGACTCGCGAAACCACGCCTTGGGCTCCAGCCCGTCGAAAAACTTCGCGTAGCCGGGCCCCTTGGCTTCCAGTAGCACGCCGTCCTTGAAACCGTCGAACTTCACTCCTCCCGCTTGCGTGCTGGTACCTCCCACCCAGTACGCCTCATCCGCTGTGTGCCCCGTGATCTGCTCCTGATAGCGCCGGGCACGCGGCTTCATGGACTCCTTCACGGGTCCCCATTGGCCGGGCCCCTTGGACGGTGCACCTCCCTGTGTCGCCGTGGATGCCCGCTGGAGAATGATGGCCGCACCCGGCCCTCCTCCCAGGACGGAGGCCGCGCGGCCTACGGGTACCGCGACACGCTCGATGGTGAGCGCTCCTTGCGCGGACAGCGACAGGACCGGCACCGTTGCTTCGGCACCCGTCAGGGCTCCTGTCACTGTTCGCGTCGCGGATGTCGCGGAGCCTGTGGTCAGGAGGAGGTTCGTGGCCAGCTCGGCCACGGTCCGCATCTGGTCGCCTCGGGACATGAACCGAAAGCGTTCGAAGTATTCGGGCGATGACTCGATGAGCGCGGCCACTCCCGCGGGCAGGTCCTTCAGCGCGGTGACGCTGTCCAGCGGGTACGTGAAGAACTTCCCCAGCGAGAGCGCCAGCTTCACGACCGCGGCTTCCGCTCCGTCCAGGGTCCTGCCAATGACGTCGGCGTCGTCATACACCTCGACGAACACCGGGCCGTTCACCGGCACCATCTGTTCGTCCGCGAGCTGGAAGACGAAGCCGTTGCTCACGTAGAAGCGGCCCAGTTCGAAGGGGCCTGCCCGGAACGCACCGCCCTTCCACTCCACGGCTCCGGCCTTCTGCTGCGTGCGGCCATTCCACACCCAGGCCAGGTAGCCGTCTGGCCGCAACACCGCGACCCGGCTGTAGCGCTCGACCCTGCGCGACAGGTCGTCGCGCGACACCGCGCCTTCCGCCAGCACCTCGCGCAGCACATGGCCCACGGCCATGCGGGCGGGAAAGGTTCCCAGCGTCACGGGCTTGCGCAGCAGCAGGGTCAGGAGCCGCGCCGCCTGCATGGAGGTGAGCGATCCTCCCGGCAGCGGCCGTTCGTCGCCCGCTTCCAGCCCCGCGTCCGTCAGCAACTTCTCCCAGACATCCTCCTGGAGTGAGCCTGGCCCGGTTCCGTGGACACCCGAGATGTGATGGAAGGAGCACGGGATGTCCGCGACTGACGAAAAGCAGAGGAAGCCCCGCAGGCCGCGCCGGGAGTTCACGGCGGAGTACAAGGCCGGG
>NZ_RAWR01000355.1:0-6176 GCF_003986945.1 Corallococcus sp. AB018
GGGGAGCGGAGGGGGGTTCCGTGCCCGGCGGGAAATCTTGAGGGGAGGGGAGCGCCTAGTGGGCGGTCCACTCGATGCTCTTGAGGTCGATGCCTTCCTTGGCCATCTCGTACAGGGGGCTCATGTCTCGCAACTTGCGGACTTTGTCCACCACGAGGCGGATGACGAAGTCGACCTCCTCCTCCGTGTTGAAGCGGCCCAGGCCGAAGCGGATGGAGCTGTGCGCCATGTCCTCTTCGACCCCCAGGGCGCGCAGCACGTAGGAGGGCTCCAGCGACGCGGACGTGCACGCGGAGCCGGACGACACCGCGACGTCCTTGATGGACATCATCAGGGCCTCGCCCTCCACGTAGGAGAAGGAGATGTTGAGGCTTCCCGGCATGCGGTGCTCCAGGCTGCCGTTCACCGTTACCATGTCCAGCTGCTCCATGATGCCGGTGCGCAGCCGCTCACGCAGGCGGAACAGGCGCGCGGACTCCTCCGGCAGGTCCTGCCTCGCCACTTCCGCCGCCGCGCCGAAGCCGACGATGGACGCCACGTTCAACGTGCCGCTGCGCATGCCGCGCTCGTGACCGCCGCCGTCCACCATGGGCGCGATGCGCACACGCGGCTTGCGGCGCACGTAGAGGGCGCCCACGCCCTTGGGGCCGTACATCTTGTGCGCGCTGATGGAGGCCAGGTCGACGTTCATCTTCTCCACGTCGAAGGGCACCTTGCCCACGCCCTGCACCGCGTCGCAGTGGAAGAGGACGCCCTTCTCACGGCACAGCTTGCCAATCTCCGCCACCGGCTGGACCACGCCGATCTCGTTGTTGGCGAACATGATGGAGACGAGCACCGTCTTGGGCGTCATCGCCGCGGCCAGCTTCTCCAGGCTCACGCGGCCGTCCTTCTCCACGTCCAGGTAGGTGACGCGCGCGCCACCCGTGGGCATCTCCGCCCACTTCTTGTACGTGTCGTCCGCGTCCAGGTTGAGCTTCGCGGCCAGCTCCGGGACCTCTTCCGGCGTGACGTCGCGCTCGGCCAGCTGGCCCAGGCGCAGCAGCTTGAGCTCGTCCAGGCGCTCCTGGCGCACGCGCTCCAGGCGCTTGCAGGTGTCCAGGACGGCCTTGTGCTCCGTCTTCAGGGTGATGATGTGGTCGCCCTTGGACTTGTAGAACTCGATGACGCCCTTGATGGCCAGGTTGTCGGACTCGGTGGCGCCGGAGGTGAAGACGATCTCCTTCTCCGACGCGCCAATGAGGTCCGCCACCTGCCGGCGCGCCTTCTCTACCGCGGCCTCGGCCTTCCAGCCGAACGCGTGATTGCGGCTGGCCGCGTTGCCGAAGTCCTCGCGGAGGTAGGGCAACATCACTTCCAGCACCCGCGGATCGAGCGGGGTGGTCGCGTGGTTGTCCATGTAGATGGGCAGGCTCAGCATGAAGTCCTCAGGAAGAAGTGACGCAGGAGGGTGGAACACCCCTCCGCTCCCCGGCGACGCGGTGGGTCCGCGCGCAGCGGCAGGGTCTACATGGGCCCACACGAATGTGGACCGGACTGGTCAATTATAAAATCGACCCCCCTCGGGTCAAGGGAACATGGGGTCCAGGGCCTCTGTCCGCGACGCACCGGGTCGTGGGATGCGCCGGCCGGGTTCAACGCTCCTCCAGAGTGGAGCACTCCGGCCGCGCCAGGTTGGCGCGGGGTGATCCGAAACGGTGCTTCGCGCGCCCATAAGTGCCCGTTTCGTGGCACCCCGGGGCATGGCCGGGCGCCTGCACTGGAGACAGCGCGGAGGGTGCCAGACATGAGCGCCAACGCGAAGTCGCAGGCCCGGAGCAACGCCCAGGACACGCAGCAGGACGGGACGGGGCGGCCGTCGCTGGTCCGCCTGGAGGGAGGGCTGGATCGCTCCCGCTACGTGGACGGCTGGCGGGCGGGCAAGCCCGCGGAGGACCCCGACAAGGTGAAGAAGTGGGGGCTCATCACCGCGCGGCCCAGCGAGTTCCTCATCCACATGCGCCGGGGCCGCGTGCGCGAGGTGAGCGGCCAGGGCGCCAGCTGCTTCAAGCTGCCGGGGGACTCGGTGGCCATCGTGCCCACCAGCATCCAGCGGTTCCAGTTCACCGCGGATCAGGTGACGAGCGAGAAGGTGGGCGTGGCGGTGACGGGCCTGGCGGTGTACCGCATCGCGGATCCGCTGGTGGCCTTCCGGATGCTCAACTTCAGCTACCCGGAGCGCGCGCAGGAGAAGCTGGCGGAGCTGCTCGGGGAGATGTTCGTGGGCGCGGCGCGCCGGCTGGTGGCGAACCTCACCGTGGAGGAGTGCCTCACCCGGCGCAAGGAGGGCATCGCGGCGGAGCTGATGCGCGAGATTGCCCCCGTGCTCTCCGGACGGGGCCGGCTGGAGGACCGCACCGACGTGGGTTGGGGCGTGCTGCTGGACACGATTGAAATCCAGGACGTGCGCGTCCTGTCCTCCTCCGTCTTCGAACACATGCAGGCCCGCTTCCGCCGGGAGCAGGAGCGGCAGGCGCGCGAGGCGGAGCTGGCCAAGGAGCGCTTCGTGCGGCGCGAGGAGACGGAGGCCGAGCGCGTGCTCAACCTCCAGAAGCTCGCCGCGCGCGAGGAGGTCCGCCAGCGCACGCAGGCCACGGAGGAGCAGGCGCAGATGGAGCAGCTCGCGCAGGAAGCGCGGCTGGCCCAGGCGAAGATGGAGCAGGCGCGTCAGCAGCAGCAGGAGCGCACCTCCGTGGATCGTGAAGTGGCGCTCGCGAAGCTGACCGCACAGGAGGAGGTCCGCACGCGCACGGAGGCGCTGAAGGAGCAGGCCCGGCTGGAGGCGCTGGCCACGGACGCACGCCTGGAGGAGGCGCGGCTCACCAGCGAACGGCAGCTCGCGTACAACCGCGCGCAGGGTGAACTGGAGGAGCTGCGCTGGGAGCAGGAGGCGGAGGCCGCCAAGGCCCAGGTGGAGCTGGAGCGGATGCGCCGCCAGCAGGAGGCGGAGGCCGCGCGTCACGAAGTCCAGCTCGCCGTGGCCCGGCAGGAGGCCGAGCAGCTGTCCGCCCGGCTCCAGGTGCTGCTGGCGAAGCAGTCCATCGCGGAGGCGGAGGCCGGCATCGCGGAGCTGGAGCTGCGGCGCACCCGCGCGCAGCAGGGGCTGGAGCTGGAGCGCGCGAAGACGCTGCGTGACATCGAGAACTCGGTGAGTCCAGAGGTCATCCAGTTGACGTTGGCGCAGCAGCTGCCCCAGGTGGCGGCGGCCTTCCAGCAGCGGATGGGCGAGGTGCACGTGACGGCGGTGGATGGAGCGAACCCCTTTGGCTACATCGCCGCCGCCGTGGAGGGTGTGATGGGGCTGGCGCGCTCCGCGGGGCTGAAGGTGCCTGCCGCCCCCGCGGAGATGCCGGCGGGGTAGCCGCGTCCCCGGCCTCCGCATATAGAAGGGAGCCTCCGAAGGTCCGGACGCGCGGAGGCGTAAGGCACGCATGGACACGAAGAAGCTGACGCTGGTGGCGGTGGTGGCGGGAGTGGCGGTGGCGGTGGTGCCGTGGTTGTTGCCCACGGGGCCGAGCGCCGGGCTGGACGCGGCCCGGTTCCTGGAGTCGGGGAACCTCGCCTGGGGCGCGCTGGTGGTGTTCGCCGGCGGCCTGCTCACCGCGCTGACGCCGTGCGTGTACCCGCTCATCCCCATCACCGTGTCGGTGTTCGGCGCGAGGAAGGCGGAGGCACGGGGCCGCTCGCTGGCGCTGACCACGTCGTACATCGTGGGCATGGGCGTGGTGTTCAGCGCGCTGGGCGTGCTGGCGGCGAAGACGGGCCAGGCCTTCGGCTCCATGCTGGGCAGCCCCGTGGTGGTGCTGGGGCTGGCGCTGTTCCTGCTGCTCCTGGCCTCGTCGATGTTCGGCGCGTTCGAGCTGGCGCTGCCGTCGTCCATGCAGACGAAGCTGAGCAACGTGGGCGGCGCGGGCATCGCGGGCGCGTTCGTGATGGGCAGCGTGTCCGGGTTCCTGGCGGCGCCGTGCACGGGGCCGGTGCTCACGGGCCTCCTGGCCTTCGTGGCGAAGTCCGCCAACACGACGCTGGGCGCGACGCTGCTGTTCATCTACGCGCTGGGCATCGGCGTGCCGTTCTTCCTCATCGGCGTCTTCACCGTGCGCCTGCCGCGCGGTGGCGTGTGGATGGAGTGGGTGAAGAGCGTGCTGGGCATCATGCTGGTGGCGCTCGCGTTCTCGTACGTGAAGGACGCCTTCCCCTGGGCGCGCGACACCGTGAAGGCGCTGGGCGCCGAGGTGGGCCAGGTGCCCGGCGCGGTGCTGGCCGCGGTGCTGGTGGTGGTGGGCGTGGGGGTGGGCGCGGTGCACCGTTCGTTCAAGGAGGGCGCGCGCGACTTCGGCTTCAAGGCGCTGGGCGTGGCGCTGGTGGTGGGGGCGCTGGTGTTGCGAGGCGGCGCGCTGGACGCGCGGCCCACGGGTGAGCTGTGGGTGCGCATGGGACTCCAGGAGCGCCCGGTGGCGCCGTCGTGGCAGTGGCACCACGTGATGCCGGCGAAGAAGGCGACGTTCGACGCCAGCCAGTTCGAGCAGGTGCTCGCGGCGGCGAAGAAGGAAGGCCGTCCGGTGCTCATCGACTTCTTCGCGGACTGGTGCGCGGCCTGCAAGGAACTGGACCGGCTGACGTATCCGTCCTCGGAGGTCATCACCCAGGCCGAGGGCAGCCGCTTCCTCACCATCAAGATCGACGCGACCAACAGCGAGGACCGCCTGGATGCGCTGATGGAGCAACTGGGCGTGGAGGGCCTGCCCACGGTGGCCTTCGTGAACCCGGACGGCACCGTGCTGACGAAGCCGCGCGTGACGGGCTTCCTGGAGCCCGTGCCCTTCGCGGCGGAGATGCAGAAGGTCCTGCAGTAGGTCGCTAGAGGTAGTTCTCCCAGCCCAACCGACCGCGGCTCGCGAGCACGCGCTCAATCATCAGCTCGTGCAGCGTGAGCAGCGGCTTCGCGAGCTCCTCGCCCTCTAGCCGCGCGAGCGCGCCGGCCATGGCCTCCAGCGTGGACATCCCATCCGGGTGCGGCGGCTTGCGCAGGCGGCGCGTGTCCGGCGCGGGCGGCGGTAGCCTCATGCCCGGCAGCCTGCGCAGGGCGGGGACTCGCTGCACCATGCGCCGCGCCTGTGCCCAGCTCCCGTCGATGACCACGAGCCGCTTTGGCGGAGGACCCTCCGCCTCCGGTGCGTCCGGGAACAGGAGCCACGTGTCCGGCGTGTCCAGCACCGACGCGTCGAAGGGCGCTCCGGGCGCTCCATAGGACACGATGTGGCAGCGGGGCAGGGCGAGCGCGGCGATGCGCGCCGTGTTGGTGCTCTTCTGCGACTCCTTGTTGTGCCGGATGATCAGCAGCTCCGTGCGCGTGGGGATGACGGGCACGTCCGCGCACAGGCACAGGGCCGTGGGCAGGTAGCACCGCTCACAGCGGCCCGACAGGTCCTCCGGGGTGCTCGACCTCATTTCGCCGCGGTGCGGTAGCGCTCCATCAGGGCTCGCGCCTCACGCAGCTTCTCCTCGACGAAGCGGTCGTCCGCGTCAGGCTCGTATTCGGCGTCCGGCGGATCCAACTGGAAGAGGGCGGACAGGCTCGCGGGGGCGACCTCCAGCCACTCGGACGTGCGGGTGAGCGCGGCCTGCCTCCGCCCGGCGAAGGTCTCCGGCCCGTCCTCCGGGCCGCAGCGGCAGATGCGCGCGGAGTCCCCGGACACGTCCACGTAGAGCCCCAGCACCTCCGCGTCCACCTCCGCGGCCAGTGCACAGGTGGCCTCGCTGACGTAGGCCGCCATGGCCTGCGCCGCGCTGCGCTCCGTCAGCGAACGCACCAGGTAGACCTGCCACCCGGCCTCCGTGAGCGCTCCGGCCTCACTCAGCGGGGCCAGCTCCGCCGGCGGCGCCTGGATGCGCGACAGCAGCCGGCGCACCGGGACCTCCAGCCGCTCGAGCCGGGCGTTCGACGCGGGGCAGAAGAAGACCACGCGGTACTCTCGGCTGTCGGCGGCGGTTTCCATGGGCATACGGCGGTGGCCCAAGAGGACCAAAGGACTCCCCAGGCACGCAAGGGGGGAGTTGCGCCCGAGGACGCTTCCCCGTGCCCCCAGGGGGCCTCCCCCAGGCCCGGAACACGACGCGGCGGGACACGTCCCCGC
>NZ_RAWR01000356.1:0-6137 GCF_003986945.1 Corallococcus sp. AB018
GGGGATCTGTCCCTGGGCGGCGTGGGGTGGGTGGGAGAGGCGCTGGACCCGGGCCAGACCGTGGAGGTGCGCTTCGCGCTTCCCCCGTCCCTG
The DNA here is from genome assembly GCF_003986945.1 of Corallococcus sp. AB018. Lineage (NCBI taxonomy): Bacteria > Pseudomonadati > Myxococcota > Myxococcia > Myxococcales > Myxococcaceae > Corallococcus > Corallococcus sp. AB018. The sequence continues at coordinate 94 of NZ_RAWR01000356.1, forward strand.
GAAGAGGTGCAGGTGCGCGGCGAGGTGCTGCCCCCCAAGGCCGGTATGACGGGCCCGGTGGTGCGCGTGCGCTTCGTGGAGCTACCGGTGGAGCTGGAGCTCGCCATCGCCCGGCACCTGGACGACCAGAGCAAGGACGAACCCCGGGGCGCCCGCTAGGGCATCCCCGGATGGACGCGGGCGCCGGTGGACGGCGCCTTCGCGAAGGAGGGCGGCATGGCGGAGGAGATTCCCTGGGAGCGGCTGTTCGAGGAGGCCCTGCGGGTGCGTCAGCGCGCGCACGTGCCGTACTCGAAGTTTCCCGTGGGGGCCGCCGTGCTCTACGCGGACGGCTCCATCGTGGCCGGCTGCAACGTGGAGAACGCCACCTATGGCCTCACCGTCTGCGCGGAGCGCAACGCGTTCGTCGCGGGCGTGGCCCAGGGCCGCGAGAAGCCGGTGGCCGTGGCCATCGTCGTGGACACCCCGGAGCCCTGTCCCCCGTGCGGCATGTGCCGCCAGGTGATGGCGGAGTTCGCCGGGCCTGACCTTCCGGTGCGAAGCCGCACCCTCAACGGGCAGGAGGCGCGCTACCCGCTCAGCGAGCTGCTGCCCCACGCCTTCACCCGTTCCTTCTTCTAGGACCTCCCTCACGTGGACTTGCTTCTCACTGGCGCCACCGTCGTCACCATGAACCGGGACCGCGAGGTGCTGCCTCGCGCGGACGTGCTCGTGCAGGACGGGCGCATCGCCAAGGTGGGCCGGGGCCTGAAGGTGAAGGGCGCCTGCCGCGTCCTGGACCTCGCAGGGCAGGTGGTGATGCCCGGCCTCATCCATGGCCACCTGCACGCCTGCCAGACGCTGTTCCGCGGCCACGCGGACAAGCGGGAGCTCCTGGACTGGCTGAAGGAGCGCATCTGGCCCATGGAGGCGGCGCACGACGCGGCGTCCCTGCGCGCCAGCGCGGACCTCACCTTCGCGGAGCTCATCCGCTCCGGCTCCACGGCGGCGCTCGACATGGGCACCGTGCACCACTACGACGCCGTCTTCGAATCCGCGCGTGACAGCGGCTTCCGGCTCGTCGGCGGCAAGGCGATGATGGACTCCGGCGCGGAGGTGCCCGCCGGCCTGCGTGAGACGACGGCGGACTCCCTGTCGGAGAGCCTGGCGCTGATGGAGCGCTGGCACGGCACCCACGACAACCGCCTGCGCTACGCGTTCGCGCCGCGCTTCGCCCTGTCCTGCTCGCCGGAGCTGCTGCGAGAGGTGGGCCGACTGTCGCGGGAGAAGGGCGTGCGCATCCACTCACACGCCAGCGAGAACCGCACGGAGACGGACGTGGTCCGCCAGGTGACGGGCCAGGACAACATCGCCTTCTTCCACGGGTTGGGGCTCACGGGTCCCCAGGTCACGCTGGCCCACTGCGTGTGGGTGGAGGGCGAGGAGCAGCGGCTGCTGCGCGAGTCCGGCACGGTGGTGTGCCACTGCCCGGGCTCCAACCTGAAGCTCGCGTCGGGCTACGCGCGTGTGCCGGAGCTGCTGAAGGACGGCATCCCCGTGGCGCTGGGGGCGGACGGCGCCCCGTGCAACAACACGTTGGATTTGTTCCACGAGATGCGGCTCGCGTCCGTGCTGCACAACCCGCGCGTGGGCCCGGTGGCGATGACGCCCATGCACGTCCTGGAGATGGCCACGCTGCACGGCGCGCGCGCCCTGGGTCTGGAGGACGAGGTGGGCTCCGTGGAGGTCGGCAAGCGCGCGGACCTCACCGTGGTGGACACGCGCGGCTTCCACTTCTGCCCGCTGCCGGACGACGTCACGGGGCCGCTGGTGTACTCGGCGCGCTCCACGGACGTGTCGCATGTGCTCATCGACGGCAAGCTGGTGCTGCGCGAAGGCGAATTGACCACGTTGGACGCGAACACGGTGCTGGCCAACGCCCGCACGCAGGCGACGAAGCTCTTCGCCCGCGCGAAGCTGAAGGCGTCCTAGGGGGTGTCCCTAATTAAGCCAAAGCATCATGCAGGCCAGGTGGAGGACCGCCAGGTAGTTGGTGGCGGTCTTCTCGTAGCGGGTGGCCACGGCGCGGAAGCGCTTGAGGCGGTGGAACATGCACTCCACCTGGATGCGCAGCCGGTAGAGGGCGCGACTGTTGCGGCGCCGGTGGTGCTTGCGCGTTGGATTCATCGCGATGACGGGCCTCATTCCGCGCTCCCGGACGGCCTGCACGAGGTGGTCGGCGTCATAGCCGGCGTCGGCGATGAGCGCCTTGCCGTGCGCATACTGAATGAGGTGCTCGGCTTCAGTGACGTCGCCGCGCTGCCCAGGCGTCAGCGTCACTTCGAGCGGTTGGCCCTGGGTGGTGCACAGGGCGTGGACCTTGGAAGAAAAGCCTCCTCGAGAACGGCCCAGAGCATTGCATCGGCCCCCCCTTTTGCGCCCGCGGCGTCCTGATGCGCCCGGATGATGGTGGCGTCCATCAGCGAGCCGACATCATCCACTTGCAACTGCAGCGACTTGAAGAGCCCCTCCCATACTCCTCGGGTCGCCCAGCGCCCGAAGCGGTTGTAGACCGTCTTCCAGGGCCCGTAACGCTCTGGCAAGTCACGCCAGGGTGCGCCCGTCTTCACCCGCCAGAGCACTGCATTGACGAACTGCCGGTCACCTTTCTTGGTGCGCGGCCCTCGTCGGGCAGGGATGAGTGGCTCAAGCTGCTTCCACTGCTCGTCCGTCAGCTCATGTCGGTGCACTCACCAGGGGTGCTCAGCTCTTCCTTTCCCTGCAAGCTCAACCCTGCCCACGGGGCTGGCGGCCGCTCGGCCTCCAGCACCTTTCTTCAGATAATTAGGGACACCCCCTAGCGGCGCCAGGCGGCCGTCGGGTCCAGCGACGACTGCGAGGTCGGCTGTACCCGGGGCATGCGCAGCACGAAGGACGTGGCCCAGCCCTCCGCGTCCTCCACCGCCAGCCGCCCGCCATGGGCCTCCGCCGCCAGCCGGGAGAAGTACAGCCCCAGGCCATAGCCCCGGCGGCCCTCCTTCTCGCGGTGGCCCTGCACGTACTTGTCGAAGAGGGACTCGCGCGCCTCCGGCGGAATGGCGATGCCGTCGTTGCGCACCGCCAGCCACTGGAAGCCCTCCGCCTCACCGGCCTCCAGGCGCACCCGCCCGCCGGACGGGGCGTAGCGGAGCGCGTTGGTGGCCAGGTTCTCCACCACGCGGATGAGCAGGCCCGCGTCGCCCACCAGCTGGAAGCCCGGCGGGGACGACAGCTCCAGCTTGATCTTGCGCAGCCGGGCCGCGCCATCCAGCGAGCGGCGAACCTCGTCGAAGAGCGGCGCCACCGGGAAGGCCTGCTTGCGCGGGGACAGCCGGCCCTGCTCCAGCCGGGGCACGTCCAGCAGGTCGGAGATCATCCGGTCCAGGCGCGCGGTGACGGCCAGGCCCGTGCGCACGGACTCCACCATCGGCGTGCCGATGGGCAGCTCCTGCTCCATCCACGACAGCGACAGCGTCACGGCGGACAGCGGCGAGCGCAGGTCGTGCACCAGGAACTGCATCAGCTGCTCCTGGTGGGCCTGCAGCGCCTCCAGCTGGGCGTTGCGCGCGTGGGCCTCGGACAGCATCCGCTCGATGGTGCGGTGGGCGTCCTCCACCTCGTGGGTGCGGCGGGCCCCCAGCTGCCGGGCCACCTCCGCGTGCGACAGGTCCATGGCCAGCTGCCGCAGCCGCCCGGTGCCGTAGTGGCTCACCGCCGCCACCAGCACCAGCGTCACCGCCGCCACGGCCATGGCCCCCGGGCCCACGCCCGCCTGGTGCATGAGGACGGCCTGGGTCAGGGACGCCAGGCCCGCCGTGCCGTAGACGAGCCAGGGCATCAGCTCCAGGCCGGACAGCGCCACCACCAGCGCGAACAGCCCCAGGCTGAAGCCCGCCACGCCCGCGGGGAAGGGCGACACCGGCAGGGCCAGCTGCTGGAGGCCGAACACCAGCCCCACGTCCACCAGCGACTGCACGATGCCCAGCTGCTTCGTCAGGGGCCTGGCGCGCAGCGCGAACAGCAGCGCCACCACGCCGCCGTAGCAGAGCAGCAGGGGCGGGTAGTGGGCCCAGTCCCGCGCGCCCGTCAGCCACAGCCCCAGGCTGACGGCGAAGAACACGACCGTGCCCACCAGCCGCACCGCCGCCCCGGCGCCCAGGACGCGCCGCCGTTGGGCGGCCACCACCCGCGCGAGTTCGTCTTCAAAGGCAACGGGAGGAGTCGGGTCCATGCGACACGTTCGTTTTCCCCGCTTCCTCCCCACCCGGCAAGTTCATGGCCACAGCGTCTTTCGCGACCCCGGGTGGCCCCTTTAAGGGACAGGGAGTGGCGGATGGGGGCCGGACCGGTGGCCCTGGACCCGGCCGGGCTGGCGGGCGGTGGCTGTTCCGGAGCAATCATCCGTTCCGGGCGGGCGTAGTCACGGTGACACGCGCCTTGCGGCCGGATGCTTGTGGGCGTCGGAGTTCGTGTAAGGTGACTGGGATTAGGCACAGGCGGAGGTGAGAGCCGACATGTGGCAGCGATTCAAGAGAGCGATGCGGAGCTTCGCGGGCTTCTTCGTCTCCTCCATCGAGGATCCGGAGTTGATTCTCGAGCAGAACATCCGTGACCTGAACGATCAGGTCCCCAAGATGAACGAGTCCATCGCCATGGTCCGGGCGAATGTGACGCTGCTCGAGAAGGAGAACATGAAGTACCAGCAGGACGTGCGGGAGCTGACCGCCAAGGTCAAGGCCGCCATCCAGGCGGGCCGGGACGACCTGGCCGGCACCTACGCGACCAAGCTCCAGGGGGAGAAGGAAGCCCTCGCGCGCAACCAGCAGCAGCTGGACATCGCGAAGCAGGCCTACGAGAAGGCCCTGAACGTCAAGAAGGCGTTCATGCGCGAGAAGGACCGGAAGACGCAGGAGGCGATGAACGCCGTCCGGGACGCGCGCCGCGCCAAGTGGCAGGCGAAGGTCGCCGACACGATGGAGTCCTTCACCGTCGCGGGCGTGGACTCCACGCACGACGAGATGCTCCGCAAGGTCCAGGAGAAGACGGCCATCAACGAGGCGCGCATGCAGATGGCGCTGGAGTCGGTGGACCACCAGGCCGCGGCCATCGAGGAAGAGGCGGAGAAGATCCAGGGCGACGAGCTGGTGAAGCAGTTCAAGATGGAGATGGGCCTGATGGACAGCCCCGCGCCGGTGTCGGACGTGGGTGCCGGTCCGGAAAAGACCATCGGCAAGAAGGTGGAGATCAAGTAGGTCTCCCCCCATGAAAGGGGCCGGCGCACACGGATGAAGCTGCACCGCGGACCCGGCCTCTTTCTCTTCCTCGCGCTCTGTGTCCTGGGCGCGGGGTACGTGTTCGCCTCGCGGGCGGGTTATCTCGACCGCCTGCAGGCGCGCTTCTTTCCCTCCACCCGTGAAGCGGTGCGGCTGTCCCCGGGTGACTTCCCGGCGGGCGTCGCGGCCCCGGTGGCGGACGTGGCATCGGTGCCGCTCAGGCCCGTGCTCATTGGCTTCACCCCGCGCGGGTCCGCCTCCGCGCTGCTCGTGGCAGCCGGCGGCGCCACCACCCTGGACAACCCCGCCACTCCTCCGGGCGCCGCGCAGGGGCTGCTCAAGACGGCCTACGCGCTGGACGCCCGCGCGGTGCTCTTCGCGCGCGAAGAGGAGCTGAAGCAGGCCCTGTCCGTGGGCGCGGAGAACGGCGGCGTGGACATGGCCGCCCTGTCGGTGGACCGGCTCGCGTCCTGGGCGCCGACCTTGAGGGACGCGGCGCCGCGCACGGTGCTGCTCGTGGGACGCAGCCGGGGCCAGGAGGCCATGGCGGCGGTGGGCGTGCCGGACCTGGCCAGCCTGCGAGGCAAGCGGGTGGGCGTGTATCCGGGCGGCTCGTCGCATTACTTCGCCCTGTGGATTCTGGCGCGCGCGGGGCTGCGTACCTCCGACGTACGCTGGGTGGACCTGCCCTCCACGCTGGACGCGGGCCGGGCCTTGCGGGAGGGGCGGGCGGACGTGGTGGTGGGGCTGTGG
>NZ_RAWR01000357.1:0-6007 GCF_003986945.1 Corallococcus sp. AB018
CTCCTGCCCCCCGGTCTGCTGGAACGTCTGCTGGCGGAAGCCATGGGCCGGGGCGCGGACTTCGCGGAGGTGTACGTGGAGCGCACGTCCACGACCGCCGTGGTGCTGGAGGAGCAGCGCATCCGCAGCGCGCAGGTGGGCCTGGTGCAGGGCGTGGGCGTGCGGGTCATCGCCGGGGCCAAGGTGGGCTATGCCTACTCCGACGACTGGGACGAGGCCGCGCTCGTCCGCGCCGCGCGCACCGCCGCGATGATTGCCCAGGGCGGCGGCTCCGAGCGCGCCTACCCCGTCAAGCGCGTGCCGGTGCCCAGCCACTACCGCGTGGCCCAGCCGCTGGAGGACGTGGCGGTGGCGCGCAAGACGGCGCTCCTCACCCGCGCGAACACGGCCGCCCGCGCCTTCGACTCGCGCATCCAGCAGGTGAACGCGTCCTACGTGGATCAGACGAAGCGCATCGCCGTGGCCAACACCACCGGCCGCTTCAGCGAGGACACGCAGGACCAGTCCCGCATGAGCGTGCACGTGGTGGCGCTGGGGAAGAACGGCGAGCGGCGCACCGGCATGTACGGCAGCGGCGGCCGGGTGTCCTTCAGCTACTGGGACGGCGTGACACCGGAGTCCGTGGCGGAGGAGGCCGCGCGCCAGGCCATCGCCACGCTGGGCGCGGTGGACTGCGTGGCGGGGCCGCAGACGGTGGTGCTGGCGCCGGGCTGGAGCGGCATCCTCCTGCACGAAGCCGTGGGCCACGGCCTGGAGGCGGACTTCATCCGCAAGGGCACGTCGCTGTTCGCGGGCAAGCTGGGGGAGAAGGTGGCCTCGGAGCTGGTGACGGTCATCGACGACGGCACGGTGTCCAGCGCGCGCGGATCCATCAACATCGACGACGAGGGCGTGCCCGGCGAGCGCAAGGTCCTCATCGAGAACGGCGTCCTCAAGGGCTACCTCTATGATCAGCTCAACGCGAAGCTGATGAACCAGCGCTCCACGGGCAGCGGCCGGCGGGAGTCGTTCAAGAGCCTGCCCCTGCCGCGCATGACGAACACCTTCCTGGCGCCCGGAGACCACGCGCCGGAGGACATCCTCAAGGAGGTGAAGCGCGGGCTGTACTGCGCCACCTTCGGCGGAGGCCAGGTGGACATCAGCAACGGCAACTTCGTCTTCGAGGTCAGCGAGGCCTACCAGATTGAAGACGGCAAGCTGGGCCGCCCGGTGAAGAACGCCATCCTGATTGGCGTGGGGCCGGAGGCGCTGAAGAACATCAGCCGCGTGGGCTGCGACCCGATGCCGGACCCCGGCATGGGCGTCTGCGTGAAGGACGGGCAGATGATGCCCGTGGGGGTGGGCCTGCCCACCGTGCGCATCGACAACGTCACCGTGGGCGGAACGAAGGTCGGCTGAGGACAACCGTGAACTACGAACAGCTCGCGAAGAAGGTCGTTCAGCGCGCCGTGAAGAAGGGCGCGAAGCAGGCGGAGGCGTATCTGGAGGTGGGCCGCCAGAGCAGCGTGCGCGTCCGCGAAGGGCAGATTGAGGACCTCACGGAGGCCACCAGCAAGGGCCTGGGCATCCGGGTCATCGTGAAGGACCGGCTGGGCTTCGCGTACACGTCCGACTTCACGCCCGCGGGCCTGGAGCGCGTGGTGGACCTGGCCGTGCAACTGGCGGAGGCCGCCGCGCCCAACAAGCTCAACGGCCTGCCCGGCGCGAAGGACCTGGGCAAGCGCGGCGACACCGGCATCCTCTTCGACCCCAAGGTCGCGAACCTGCCCGGGGACTGGAAGATACAGGCCGCGCTGGAGGCGGAGCGCGCGGGCCGGGCCCAGGACGCGCGCGTCGTCACCTTCGACTCCGTGTCCGCCGGTGACTTCGTGGCGGAGGTGTACCTCGCGTCCAGCGAGGGCACGTCCGGCGGCTACTCCGGCACGTACGTGTACCTGGTCGCGGTGCCGGTGGCGTCGCAGAACGGGCAGCTCCAGACGGGCTACTGGCTGGACTACAAGCGCTTCCTGGACGACCTGGAGTCCCCCGAGTCCATCGGCCGTGAGGCCACGAAGCGCGCCGTGCGCATGCTGGGCGCGAAGCCGGTGAAGACGCAGCAGGTGCCGGTGGTGTTCGACCCGCTGGTGGCCGCGAGCTTCGTGGGCAACCTGTCCCAGGCCGCCAACGGCAACGCCGTGTACCAGCAGTCCAGCGTGCTCGCACCCCACCTGGGCAAGCGGCTCGCGGGAAAGCACGTCACGCTGGTGGATGACGGCCTGCTGCCCCGGGGCCTGGCCACCGCGCCGTTCGACGGAGAGGGCGTCCCCACGCGCCGCACGCCCATCCTGGATCAGGGCGTGCTGTCCGGCTTCCTCTACGACGCCTTCACCGCGCGCAAGGCGAAGGCGCGCACCACGGGCAACGCGTCGCGCGGCTACAGCGCGCTGCCGGGCATCGGCACCACCAACCTCTACCTGGAGAAGGGCACCAGGACGCCGGAGGAGTTGATCCGCGAAGTGCCCCAGGGCCTCTACGTCACCGCCCTGCTGGGCCACGGCGCGGATCCGGTGTCCGGGGACATGTCCTGCGGGGCCAACGGCCTTTGGATCGAGAACGGTGAGCTGACCCACCCGGTGCAGGAGGTGACCGTCGCGGGCCACCTCCTCCAGATGTTGAAGGACGTGGACGCGGTGGGCAGCGACCTCCAGTTCCGGGGCGGCAGCGTGGGTGCGCCCACTGTCCGCTTCCGACAGCTCACCGTGTCGGGCGCGTAGCCAGCCCGGCCCGGTCGCCTACGCTCGCGGACCTCCTCCCCCAACGGTACGAGGTCCGTGCGCATGGCCGCGAAGTCCGCTCGCAAGTCCGCCCCCGCGAAGTCGAAGTCGGCCACGCCGCGCAAGCCGCGCCGCAAGAAGGCCGAACCGAAGTCGCGGGGCCTGAGCGCGGCGGAGGTGGCGAGCGAGGCCGTGGCCTTCCCCGACGCCCTCCTCCAGGCCGTGCGCGAGGACGGCGGACAGGTGCTGTCCGTCTACCGCGACCCGCTGGGCGGACACCCCGTCGTCTTCGCCGTGCTCCCCATCGACAAGGTGGAGCCCACGCCCTACCAGCGCGACCTGTCCGAGCCCCACGTCAAACGGCTCGCGACCGCCATGGAGCGCCTGGACCGCTTCCTCGACCCCGTCATCGCGGTGCGCATGAACGGCCGCTACTGGACGCCCAACGGCAACCACCGCCTCAACGCCAGCAAGCTGCTGGGCGCGAAGTCCATCGTCGCGCTGCTCCTGCCGGACGAGGACGTGGCCTATCAAATCCTCGCCCTCAACACGGAGAAGGCCCACAACCTGAAGGAGCGCTCGCTGGAGGTCATCCGCATGGCGCGGGGACTCGTCGGCGCGAACCGCCAGGGCAGGGAGTCCGCCTTCTCCCACCTCTTCGAGGAGCCCTCCTTCCTCACCCTGGGCGCCGCCTACGAGAAGCGCCCCCGCTTCTCCGCGGGCGCCTACCACCCCTTCGTCAAGGTGGTGGACGGCTTCCAGGACGTGCCGCTGGCACAGGCCCTGGCCGTGCGCGACGCCCAGGCGGAGCAGCTGCTGGAGCTGGACGACGCGGTGGTCGCCGTCGTCAACGCCCTCAAGGAGCGAGGCCTCCAGAGCCCCTACCTCAAGAACTTCGTCGTCGCCCGGCTCAACTTCCTGCGCTTTCGCAAGGACGGCCCACCTCCCACCTTCGAAACCACCGTGCGCCGCATGCTGACCAGCGCCCTGCGCTTCAACGTGGACAAGGTGCGCCGCGAGGACATTGGCCGCATGGGCGGCGGCCCCATGGAACCGGACGAAGAGCAGGCCTGATGGGAATGGGGATTGCAGGGCAGTGTTGAGAGGCCCCGCACTCCCATGACATCTCCCACGGTCCTGGTCGTCGACGACGACCGCGCCAACCTTGACTCCGTCGCCCGCATCTTCCAGCGGGAAGGCTTCGCCACGTTGTCCGCCGCGCAAGGCACGGAGGCGCTGGAGATGCTCCGGCGCCCCGAGGTCAGCGTCATGGTCACCGACCTGATGATGCCCGGCATGGACGGCCAGGAACTGCTCAAGGCCAGCCGCGCCATCCGCCCGGACGTGGAGGTGGTGCTGATGACCGCCTACGGCACGGTGGAGACGGCCGTGGCCGCCATGAAGGACGGCGCCTACGACTTCATCACCAAGCCCCTCAAGCGCCACGCCCTGGTGAAGGCCGTGCAGAAGGCGCTGGAGAAGCAGGCGCTCGTCCAGGAGAACACCTCCCTCAAGGCGAAGCTCGCGGAGATCAACCCCTCGGGCGGGCGCGCCATGGTGGGCCAGTCCCCCGCCTTCCGCGCCATGCTGGACACCATCCGCCAGGCGGCGCCCTCCACCGCCACGGTGCTCTTGCTGGGCGAATCCGGCACCGGCAAGGAGCTGGCCGCCAGAGCGCTGCATGAGCACTCCGCCCGGGCGAAGCAGTCCTTCATCGCCGTCAACTGCGGCGCCATTCCAGAGAGCATCCTGGAGGCGGAGCTCTTCGGCGTGGAGCGCGGCGCGTACACCGGCGCCGTCACCCGCCGAGAGGGCCGCTTCGAGCGCGCCAGCGGCGGCACCCTCTTCCTGGACGAGGTGGGCGAGATGCCCCTCTCCGCGCAGGTGAAGCTCTTGCGCGTGCTCCAGGAGGGAGAGCTGGAGCGGCTGGGCGGCACGCAGACGGTGAAGGTGGACGTGCGGCTGGTCGCCGCCACCAACAAGGACCTGCAGAAGGAGGTCGCCGAAGGGCGCTTCCGCGAGGACCTCTACTACCGCCTGCACGTGGTGGAGATCCGCGTGCCCGCGCTCGCGTCGCGCCGCGAGGACATCCCGCTGCTGGCGGAGGCCTTCCTGCGCCGCTTCTCCGCGAAGAACGGCAAGGTGCTGCGCGGCTTCTCCCCGGACGCCCTGGGCGTGCTGGAGAACTACGCGTGGCCCGGCAACGTGCGTGAGCTGGAGCACGCCGTGGAGCGCGCCGTGGTGCTGGCCCGCACGGACGTGCTGGAGGCCAGCGACCTGCCGGAGTCCGTGCGCAAGGGGCCCCTGGGCTCCGCCGGCCAGCTGGTCATCCCCATCGGGACGCCCATGGAGGAGATTGAAAGGCGCGTCATCCACGAGACCCTGCGCCACACGCGCGGGGACAAGACGCTCGCCGCCCGCCTGCTGGGCATCGCCGCGCGCACCATCTACCGCAAGCTCGAGCGCGAGCAGGGCGGCCCGGACGCGCCTCCAGTCCCCCCCTCCCCTCCCACCAACGCAGACTGACAGGCCGTCACACCGGCCCCCGCCCGCTTTTGACAATTTGTCCGGACGTCCTGTCCCGGCTGTCTCCCTGGTCGGGGCCCCGTCCTATTCCGAAATAATTTCAAGGACTTGGCCGTAAGTCGTGGGTTTGACGCCCGCCCAGCGATGGCACCTGCCTTGCTCAAGGTCCCATCTGGGGCTGGCTTTCTCCCGGAAGCGTGATGGAACTCTTCTTTCGCAAGTACTTCTGGAGCGTGAACCTGTTGTTCATCCTGCTCGTCGCCCTGCTGGCGGCGCGCACGGTGAACCTGTTCGTCGAATCCTCCATCTCCCCCGCGCCCGCGTCCGAGGCTCCCGCCCGCGTCGCGCAGCGCACCCACGCCGCGGACAGCGGCCTGGCCACCATCGACGCGGAGCGCCTGTCGCGGCTCACCGGCGTGAAGCTGCCCGCGGAAGAGGTCGCGGTGAGGGAGCCGCCCACGTCGCCGGAGTTCGACGCCAACGCCCCGCCGGCCAAGAGCGGCCTGCGCGTGAAGCTGCTGGGCACGCTCGTCGCGGCCAACCCGGACTGGTCCTTCGCGTCCATCCAGGACATGAACACGCAGCGTTCGCAGACGTACATGATCGGCAACAACCTGATGGGCGCCACCGTCATGGAGATCGAACGCGAGCGCGTGATCATCAACAACAACGGCCGCCGCGAGTTCATCGACGGGCAGCCCGGTGACGGAGCCGTCGCCGCCTACACC
>NZ_RAWR01000358.1:0-5574 GCF_003986945.1 Corallococcus sp. AB018
CGGTGGCGCTGTCGGGGACGGGCACGTCGGTGGTGGCCGGGCGGCTGGTGGGCCCGGTGACGGTGGACGGGCGCACGTTCGACGCGCGGGGCACGGGCGGCTTCGTGGTGCTGGCGTTCGGCGCGGACGGAGCGCTGGCGTGGGGCCGCGAGGTGCCGGGAGTGAACGGGCGCGTGGGCTCCGTGTCGGTGGGCGCGGACGGCACGGTGGCGGTGGCCGGCGAGTCGGTGGGCCTGCTGGTGTGGAACGGCGTGGCGCTGGATGAGGGCGGCCCGTTCGTGCTGACGGCGACGGCGGACGGGCAGGAGCGCTGGGTGAAGCAGCCCACGTGCGGCGCGACGTCGGTGGGCACGGTGGCGGCGGTGGAGCCCGCGGGCCCGGTGGCCACGGCGTGCGGCAACACGGTGACGCGCTACGCGGCGGACGGTGCGCTGCTGGGCACGAAGTCGCTGGCGCCGGAGGCGTGTGAGAGCGGCACGTGCTCGCTGGCGGCGACGACGCTGGTGGCGGCGCCGGAGTCCGGGCTGGTGGTGTCCGGCTGGCAGCGCGACGGCGCGGGCGACACGTGGAACCAGGATGCGTTCCTGCGGCTCGTGACGCCCTGAACCTGACGGAGCCGTGGGCCTACCCAGTCGCCAGGCCCACGGCGCGTACCGCGTCCTGCACGAGACCGCGGACCCACGCGTGCTTCGGGTCGCCCTCGTTCCCAAGGTGCCAGGCCAGGAGCATCTCGATGGGAGGCATCGGGACAGGCAGCGGCCGAAGAGCGAGCCCGAGTGCCTTCGCGTGCGCGGTGGCGAAGCTGCGCGGAAGGACAGCGAGCCGGTCCGAGCCTAGAACGAGCGGCAGTGCCAGGGAGAACGTGGTCACCACGCGCGTCACGCGACGCGAGAACCCCTCCTTCTCCAGGAGCACGTCGATGCCGCCGCGTCGCGACTGCGCGAGTGGGGCCACCAGGACGTGCTCCCACTCGGTGAACCGTTTCAGGGACATGCGCCCGGTGGCGAGGGGGTGCGTCCCGCGCATGACGCAGACGAAGTCGTCGACGAACAGGCGCTGCGAGCGCAGGTCCCGCTCCTTCGCGACCTCCGGGACGATGGCAATCCCGCCGTGCTCGCGCAGGAACGACCCCAGGTCCGGCGTCTGGGTCCGAAGCGTGAGCAGGGCCCCGGGAGCACGCGCCGCGAGGAGACTGTCGAGCGTTGGTAGGAGCAGCTCCGCGACACGGTCCGACGTCGTCACGTAGATGTCCCAGGTCGCGGTCGCCGGATCGAAGGGACGCCCCTGGTTGAACAGACGCTCGGCCGCCAGCATCACCTCTTTGGCGGGCGCGCGAAGCTCCTCGGCCCTTTGCGTTCGCACGAGCGACCTTCCGTTGCGGACAAGGAGCGGGTCGCCGAAGTCGACGCGCAGCCGGTGCAGGGCATTGCTCGCCGCCGCGGGCGTGATTCCCAGCTTCTTCGCCGCGCGCGTGACGTGAGCCTCTTCGAGCAGGTGGTGGAGCGCGCGCACGTGGTTCAGGTCAAAGGCCGAGAGTTTCACGGCATGAACAATAGGCCTGCCCACCATCAAGTTCCGCGAATTCATGCCGCCCCGTAGCTTGAGGGCCATGAACGCACTCACCTACAGCCGCTTCGGCGGTCCCGACCTCCTGCAGCACACCCAGCAGCCGGCGCCCCGCGTCCGCGCCCACCACCTCCTCATCCGCGTCCGAGCCGTCTCGGTGAATCCCATCGACGGGAAGATCCGGCGTGGCGAGCTGAAGTTGCTCAGCGGTGCCCGCTTCCCGAAGTCGCCCGGCTCGGACTTCGCCGGTGTCGTCGAGGAGGTGGGGGCGGGCGTCAGCGGCTTCTCGGTCGGAGACCGCGTGTTCGGCTTCCCCGGAAGCATGCGAGAGGGAACGCTCGCCGAGCTCATCACGGTCGCGGCGACGTCCATCGCCAGGATTCCTTCAGGGCTCGACGACGTCGGGGCCGCGGCGGTCTCGATGGTGGGGCTCGCGGCGCTTCAGGCAGTGCGTGACGTCGCGCGAGTCGCCCCCGGCGAGCGCGTGCTCGTCAACGGCGCGACGGGCGGTGTGGGGCTCATGTTGATCCAACTCGCCCGGTCGCATGGCGCGCACGTCACCGCCGTCACATCCGCCGCGGGTCTGGCCGTGGCTCGGCAGTACGGTGCCCAGATCGTCCACGACTATCGCGCCCGGCCGCTCTCGATGCTCGGCGAGCGCTTCGACGTCGTCTTCGACCTGAGCACGAAGCTGTCTTTTGCCGAGGCGCGTGGCCTCCTGACGCCTCGCGGCAGGCACGTGGGGTTCGAGCCGTCCCCCGCGTCGCTCCTTGCCTCCACCCTGCTTGGCCCCTTCCGCCGCCAGAAGCAGCAGTTGCTCGTCACCAAGCCGTCCGGCCGGGACCTCGCGGAGCTCGCGGGGAAGCTCCAGGCCCGGGAGCTCCTCCCGCCACCCGTGGAGGTGTTCGAGCTGTCCGACGCTCGAGGCGCGTTCGAGCGATCCGAGCGTGGGGGAGTCATCGGCAAGGTCGTCATCCGCGCGGCCCCCGCTCCCACGTCGCCTTGAAGTCCATCGCAACCTCACCCACCGCCACATTCCAGGAGTCACCCATGTCCACGCGTCATCTCGTTGATCCGTCCCTCTTGCCCCTCACCGCCCACGAGTTCCTCCCGGGGCTCTCCCGCGAGAACCTCGCGGACGGCCGCACGTTCATGGACCAGATGATTGCGTCCATCGCCCCCCGGACCACCGCGCTGCGGAGCGAGGCGCGCATCCCTGGGCGGAACGGAGCGCCCGACGTCCGGCTCGTCATCCAGACGCCGCCGGGCCAAAGCACGGCACCCCGGCCCGCAGTGCTGTTCCTGCACGGTGGCGGCATGGTGATGGGCAGCGCCTCCATGGGCGAGGGCTTCGACGCCGAGCTCGCCCTCGCGCACGACGCCGTCGTCGTCTCGGTCGACTACCGCCTCGCGCCGGAGGTGCCGTTCCCGGGTCCCATCGACGATGTCTATGCGGCGCTGCGCTGGGTCCACGCGAATGCCGCGTCACTGGGCGTCGACCCGTCGCGAATCGTCCTCATGGGGCAGAGCGCGGGTGGCGGGCTGGCCGCCTCGCTGGCGCAGCTCACCCGCGATGACAACGGGCCACGGCCCGCGGCGCAGATTCTCATCTACCCGATGCTCGACGCCCGCACGGGGACGGCCCTGGAAGCGGACCCCAACCCGACGACGGGCGAGTTCTCGTGGACGCGTGCGCACACCCGCTTCGGCTGGGAGTCCCTGCGCGGGGACTACCTCCCGACCGACTCTCGCGCCGGGCACTTCTCGGCTTCGCTCGGCCAGGACGTCTCGCGCCTGCCCCCCGCCTTCATCGCCGTGGGCTCGCTCGACGTCTTCTTCGACGAGTCTATGGACTACGCCCGCCGCCTCTCCCGAGCGGGAGTCCCGGTGGAGCTCCATGTCTACCCCGGGGCCATCCACGGCTTCGACGCCATCCCGAACGCCTGGATGACCACGAGCTTCAAGCGCGAGCTGAACGAGGCACTCACCCGGGCGCTCCGTGCGCCTACCGAGATGGAGCCGTGAGCCCTGTCACCTTTGGAACCAGGATGCGTTCCTGTGGCTCGTGACGCTGTGATTCGCTACGGGCGTCGGGGCCGCGCTACCACGCGACCTCGATGCCTCCGGTGTCCTGCGCCCAGTCGGAGATGGCGCGGTCGCGGGTGAGGAGCGGCAGTCCGAGTCTGCGGGCCGCCGCCACGATGAGCCGGTCGAAGTGGTCCCGATGCTCCCAGTCGAGCCGGGCTGCCTCCCGGACATCCGCTTCGCTCATGGGGTCGTGGACCAGCTCCGGACAGTCGATGCCCGCCCACCATGAGTCCAGCGTGGTGGGGAAACGCAGCTTCCCGCCCTGGGCAAGCAACCACGTTTCCAGCACGACGGGCGCGGGCACCACCAGATAGCCGCGCCGGTGCTCGAAGGCGGAGAACGCGCGCTTCGCCGTGGGCCCGAGCTTCTGGAACTGGTCGCCCGCGTAGAAGAGCAGGGCATTCGTGTCGAGCACGTAGCCTTCACTCAAGCTCCAGCACCTCCGCGGAGGTCAGGGCGGAGCGCTGGAGTCGCTGACTGGGGCTCTCATCGGGAGCTTCCAGGTCACCGACGATGCGCAGGGAGCCTCGAAGCTTCGATTTCCGCTTCCGGGAAGGACGCGCCTTTCGCTCCGCTTCCAGCAGGGCCTCCAATCGCGAGGGCGCGATGAGGAACGCCTTCAACTCATCGTGCACCGTGATGGCGGTGACATGCCGCTGGGTGGCCGCCTGCTGCACGAGCGCGCTGAGATGGCTGCGCGCCTCGCTGAGCGGGATGCGCTGCATGGGCAGGGGCCACGTGGGCGTTGCTGTGGCGGGGCGACGCGCGGTCGCGGGACGAGGAGGTGTCCGCCGTCGATGTTTGCTGGCCATGGTGTGCGGATAATAGGCACAGGTCCGACACACCCTCTGGGCCGGGCGTCACGCAGCCGCCGCGGTGTTCAGCTTCAGGTCCTGGTTCAGCCCCGCGTCCTTGCGCACGCGCCAGATGTACTGGTCCAGGAAGTAGTGGTGCAGCGCGAAGCCCCAGATGAAGCCTTCCATCAAATCTCGCAGCGTGAGCCCGCTGCCTCCCATCGCCACCTTCGCGTCGAACGCGCCGCAGCCCGGGTGCACGCCCATGCCGCAGCCCAGCGTCCGGTACGCCAGCGTGAACGCGAGCCCGCAGAGCGCGTAGATGACAAAGCGCTGGCTCACCTTCGGCGCCCAACCGAACGCGGCTCGGTCCACGCCTTCCGAGTGGTAGCGGTTGCGGTGAAAGAACCAGACGATGCCGTGGTACTGCACGTTGTGGAACGCCGTCACCGCCACGGTGAACATCAGGAAGTCCATCCGCCGCGACACCGTCGGCCAGAACACCAGCGACGTCAGCCCCAGCGCCGCGCCGAGCATCAGCAGCTTCGGCCCGTTCACCCCCAGCCCCTGGCGCCACCGCCACACCTGCCTCGCCGCCAGCACCCCCACCACCGCGAGCACCAACGCGAAGCACGCGTGCGCCACTCCGACCTCCCAGGTCGGCTCCGCCATCAGCCCCAACCGGCGTCGCGCTCCCGGATGCGTCAGCGCGAACGCCACGAACGGCGCGAGCAACCCCACGTACAGGGTCACGCTGTCCAGCCGCCGGTCCCACGCGTCTCGCTCCCCGGCCTTGCGCTGGTAGAGCACCATGATGCCGTAGTGCTGCCGCACCACGTGCCAGTACGCCCATAGCGCCGCCAGCGTCACGAACACCGCGAACGGCCAGCGCTGCCCGGACAGCACCGACGCCGCGAACACCGCCGGCCCCGCCGCGAACCACGCCAGGCTGCCCCAGAGCAGCCGGGCTCGCGCCTTCCTCTCCCGAGCGTCCAGGTACGTGCGCGACACCGTCGCGAACAGGTGCGGCCCGTCCAACAGCAGCACCCATGCCCACCACAGCGGCGGCCCGCTCACGCCCCCCAGCACGTGCAACGCCATCAGCGCCAGGCTCGCGCCCAGTCCC
>NZ_RAWR01000359.1:0-5765 GCF_003986945.1 Corallococcus sp. AB018
GGGCGGGCGCCGGCGTCTGGGATTGCAGCGACGAGGCGAGCAGCAGCGCAACGGGGAGCATCTGGGTTCCTTGGGATGAGGCAGGTGCGGCAGCGGACCTGCAAGGGAGCGTGAAGGGGCCGGCTCCCATTCCGGCGCGAACTTCTTAGCGCATGCGGGACACGGAGCGTCCTAGCCTTCTAGGCTCGAAACGCGGGTCGTCCCTGGACCCGGTACGTGAGGACCCGCCTTGAGGCCCACCCTGCTCGCGCTGCTGTTCGTGTGGTTGTCCTGGCCCGCCGCCGCCATGGCGGCACAGAAGGTCACCGTTCCGGTGGACGTGGGCGTGGGGCCGGCGGTGTTCGTGTTCTCCGGCCCCATCGCGGACGACCAGCTGCTGCACACGGGGCTGAAGCTGTCGGTGGACGCGGTGCTGGACAAGGAATGGCTGCGCAAGAACCAGCGCGCCATCCCGGCGCGCTACCGGAAGCAGGCGAAGCAGATGGATGAGATTCGCATCTCGCCGTCCATCTTCATTCCGGACTCGTTCATCATCTCGCCCAAGTACCGCGACACGGGGATGTACGGCGTGACGTTCAAGCCGCTGGGGCTGGGGGTGCCGCTGTCGTCCAGTCCGGTGCGCTTCAAGCTGGGCGTGGGGCTGGTGTTGACGTACACGTACATCTTCTCCGACACGCTGCCGGACACGCACTTCCTGCGGCCCGGTGCGAGCCTGGGCGCGGACCTGGAGTTCCAGCTGGCGAAGAGCTTCCTCGTCAGCGTGGGCTGGGAGTCCACGTTCTACGTGCCGCAGGAGCTGGGTGGGCTGGGGCTGCCGGACTCGCTGGGGGACGGCATCTTCCACGTGGGGCAGGCGTACCTGCAGCTGCATTTCCGGTTCCCGTACACCACGACGCTGTAGTGCTCGCGCGCGGGCGGGGCGCGTGGCTAGCGTGCCCGGCACCATGTCACTCGTCCTCGCCACCGACGCGCAGAAGGCGCAGCGCGACGCCGTCACCCATGCCGCGTGGGGCTCGCCCCTGAGCGTGCCGCAGTACCAGGAGCGTGAAGCACGGCTGCGTGCGCACCCGTGGAGCCGCGAGGGCATGAACACGTGGCTGTGGCTGGCGGATGACGGCCGGGTGCTGGCGTCATGCGAGACCTTCCACACGGACAGCTTCCTGCGCGGCGCGGACGGACAGCTGACGCAGGGGGACAGCTACGCAATCGCCAGCGTGTACACGGAGGAGCACCTGCGCGGGCGGGGACACGCCACGCGGTTGATGGACGCCGTCGCCGCGGAGCTGGAGCAGGTGGCGCAGCGGCCGCACTCGGTGGTCCTGTTCTCCGACGTCGGGGCGCCGCTGTATCGCCGGTCCGGCTACGCGGACGTGCCCGCGTGGGACTGGCACCTGGACGCCGCCGATGCGCCGGGAGGCCGGCCCGTGGACGACGGCCTTTTGGAGACGGACGTGGCGGGGGCGCTCGCTCGGATGCGCCGGCCGGACGTGTCCTTCTTCCTGTGGCCTGGCGCCTCGCAGGTGGACTGGCACCTGGAGCGGGAGCGCATCTACGCGGACCTGCTGGCGCGGCCACGGCCCCGGACGTGCGGCGCGGTGGTGGGCGAATCCACCGCGCTGTGGACGATGAACGCGCGCTACGGCGAGCTGGTGGTGCTGATGCTGGATGCGCGGGACGCCTCCGCGGCGGAGGTGCTGCTCACGGAGGCGCGCCGCGTGGCGCATCACGCGGGACTCAAGCGCGTGGTGTGGTGGGAGGAACCCTCGACGGCGTCACTGCTCGGCGGCGTCCCCGGCGCGGTGCGGGTGCAGCGGGACGGGTCGCTGCCCATGTTGCGGCCGCTGCGCCCGGGGCTGCCTCCCGCTGCGGAGGTCCCCTTCCCTCGCGCCCTCTGGGTGTGAATCAGGCCTGAAGACCCACGGCGGCGAGCCCCTGGAACAGGGCCTGGGCCTGCGCTCGTGAGGGCAGGCCCGCGTCGTGGATCAACGGCTCCGGCGACAGGCCAGTCCCCCGGGCAGCAAGGGAGCAGCCAACAGCAAGCCGTAAAGAGTGCGGCGCAACATCCGGTGCTTCGGAACCAACACCACCGTCCGACTCGACAGGAGAAACCTCCGCGCTCCCATTCCAGGAGAGCGGTCTGGCTTCCCACCTCCGGCCAGGTGGAAACAGGGGCGGCGACCCCAACCCGGATGTGTCAGGCGGCGACAGGTCCCCTAGGATGCGCCCCATGGCCGAGAGAAGGCGCATCATCGAGGGCTCCTGGAACTGCACGTCCTGCGGCGCCAAGAACATCCCTGCCCGTCACAAGAACTGCCCCTCCTGCAACAACCCGCGGGAGCTCACCGGCAAGGAGTCCGAGTTCGACTTCGGTGACGTGGACGCGGCCTCCGGCAAGTCCACCCGCGAGGGTGTCGCCGACGAACAGGCCCTGGAGATGGCCGGCGCCGGCGAGGACTGGTTCTGCGCCTACTGCGGCGCGGCCAACCGGGGCGACGGCAAGCGCTGCCGGCAGTGCTCCGCCGAACGGGGCTCGGATGCGAAGGCCGCTCCGCTCGCGGACCTGTCCCCCAAGGCGCCACCGAAGCCCGCGCCCAAGCCCCGCCGCTTCGGCAAGGTGGCGCTCATCGTGGTGGGCATCTTGGGCTCCTGCTGCCTGGGCACCTGCGCGGTGGGCATCTGGGGCAACATGAAGCATGAGCTCAAGGGCGAGGTGGTGGCCACGAACTGGCGCCGCGCGCTGGTGCAGGAGCGCTTCGTCCCGGAGACGCGCACGGGCTGGCGGGACGAGCTGAGCAACGCCTCGCCGCGCATGCCGGTGAACGGCGCGGGCGAGGTCGCGGGCGTGACGAACATCCGCGACTGCGCGTCCCGGCAGCGTGGCACCCGCCGGGTGGCGGACGGCACCCAGCGCGTGTGCCGGACGAAGACGCGCAAGGTGGCCTGCGGCACCGAGGAGAAGTGCTCCCGTCGCGACAAGGGCAACGGCTTCGCCGAAGAGGTCTGCCACGATGTGACGAAGTACTGCAACGAGTCCTACGAGGACTGCGACACGGAGACGCGCTACCGCAACGAGCCCGTCTACTCGCAGCAGTGCGCCTACGACACGTACGTGTGGAAGCCGGTGGACACGCGCGAGCTCAAGGGCACGGAGGGGCCGCCGCGCTGGCCGGAGCTCGTCGCCGGGACGAACGAGCGGGTGCGGCGCGAGGAGGACTACACCGTGCTCGTGCGCTACGACGACGACGGCGTGAAGCAGCACGAGGTGAAGCCCACGCGCGAGGACGAGTTCGTCGCGTGGAAGAAGGGCCAGGGCGTCACGCTCACCGTGACGAACCTGGGCAAGGTGGAGCAGGCCGTCCGCCGCTGAAGAAGCACCGTCGAGGAGTCTCATGGAGTGCACCTGCTGTGGCGCCTGCTGCGTGGCGCCGGACATCGCCGCGCTGGACAAGCCGTTGGGGCTGCGGTGCCCGCACCTGGGCGCGGACAACCTGTGCACCGTGTACGAGCGGAGGCCCCAGGTGTGCCGGGACTACGCGGCGGACGAGGTGTGCCGCCGCATCGAGGCCCCCACGTTGGAAGAACGCGTGAACAACTACCTGGCGCTGTTCCAGCTCACCGCGGAGGCGGAGTCCGTGCGCAAGTCGGGCTGCGCCTCCATGCGGATGGCGCGCGCCATCAGGGAGCGGAAGTGAACTTCCAACCCACCGAGCCGTTCGTTCCCGCGCCGGGCGTTCGTGGCGCGCACGCGCAGACCATCTACGCGTCGCTCGTGCGCCCCACCCGCGTGCCGCCCCTGCGCCGGGAGCGGAGGGATTTGCCGGACGGGGACTTCGTCGACCTGGACACCTTCGACGGGCCGAAGGGCGCGCCGCACGTGGTGGTGCTGCACGGCCTGGAGGGGTCCTCGCAGGCGGGCTACGTCACGGAGGTGCTGCGGGGCGCGGCGAAGCGCGGCTGGGGCGCCACGGCGATCAACTTCCGCTCGTGCAGCGGGGAGCCGAACCGGCTGGCCCGGGCGTACCACTCCGGAGACACGGCGGACACGCTGCTGGTGATGGCGGACGTGCGCGAGCGCATCACCGGACCGATGCTCGCGGTGGGATTCTCGCTGGGCGCCAACGTCCTGTGCCGGCTGCTGGAGGAGACGGGAGACCAGGCGCCGGTGGTGGCCGCCACGTCCATCAGCGCGCCGTACGACCTGGACGCGTGCTGCCGCAAACTGGATGGCGGCAGCGGCTACCACTGGCTCTACCGCGAGCGGTTCCTGCGCACGCTCAAGAGCAAGGCCCGCGCGAAGTTGCAGCGGTTCCCGGGCGCGTTCGACGGGACGCGCATGGAGGCGGCGCGCACCATCCGGGGCTATGACGACGTGGTCACCGGGCCGCTGCATGGCTTCCGGGACGCGGAGCACTACTACCGGGAGGCTTCGTCGGGGCCCAGGCTCGCGGACATCCGCCGGCCCACGCTGCTGCTGAGCTCCGCGGATGATCCGATGCTGGAGGCGCCGGTGATTCCGCCCTCGGCGCGGGACAACCCGTTCCTCAGCGTGGTGCTGACCGAGCAGGGGGGCCACGTGGGCTTCGTCGCGGGCCGCGTGCACCGTCCGTACTTCTGGGCGGAGGCGCAGGCGCTCACGTTCTTCGAGCGGGTGCTCGCCAGCTGATCAGCCGAAGAAGAAGGTGAGGCCGAGTTTTCCGGACGGCTGCACCTTGCGCATCATCCACGACTGCGTCTCCACGGGAGACAGCGCGTCGCGGAAGGGCTCGTCCAGCTTCTGGAGGCTGGGGACGTCCATCTCCATGAAGCTCATGCCGCCGCGCACGAAGAAGCTGAGGCGCCGGGTGGCGTTGAACTCCAGGCCCACGTGCGTACTGATGTACGTGTAACCCACGCGCTCCATGGAGGAGGTGGGCAGCTGCGTGCGGTCCGCGAGCCTCCGGTTCAGCGTCTGCGTGCTCGCGGCCTGCGCGTGTCCGAACTCCCATGAGAACGAGGGAGAGACCTTGCTCTTCAGCGGGAGCAGCGTGAGTCCTGCGCGCAAGGCGCCTCGCAGACCGTTGTGCGCTCCGCCGAGGTGGATTCGCAGGTACGGCGAAGGCCGGAGGACGCCGGAGAGTCCCGCGCCTTCGGGCATGCCCGCGTCGAGCATCAGACCGAAGGGTGCCAGCCGCTCCGGATCATTGCTGATCCGCCGACGGCCTTCCATCTGCGGTGCCTGCACCTGGGGTGATTGCACCTGCGGTTTTGATTGGGCCACGGCCGTGTGAGCCGCCAGGACCACTACCGCCGCGGTGACGATGGACACCGCTCCCATGAGGATTCTCCCCGTTCCAGACATCGCGGCCACGCGCGATGAGATTTGCGAGGTACGCCGGATCCCAGGAGTACGTGCTCTCCGATGACCCGGCTGCGTGTTGCTCCCCCCGACCCGCCACTCCACTCCCGCCACACGCCCGGTGCTGACTGTCGCGTCGCCTCGATGCCGCCGCCGGCTGGATCGCGAAGCTCTCGCACCGCCACGTCTTGATTCACGGCTCTTCACTTCTCCCGTCCGGCGACCACGACCGCCTTTGCCGGACTCCCCCAAACTGCGCACTGCTCCGTCCCGCCGCCCAGCCCCGTCCTGCGACCTGCCTGCTGCCTTGCTCGACCGCGCCGCGTGCTGCCCCACGGTGCCGCGCGATGAGAGGTGATGCGCACTGCCCTGATCCGCCGTGCTGCCTGTGCTGCCCCGTCCCGCCCGTCCTGCCCCGTGCTGCCTTTGC